>JAFBAM010000044.1 GCA_019247755.1 Sphingomonas sp. | reverse complement strand
GCTCGACATGGCCTCGATGCTGATTGAGCGAAAGGCCGGCGAGTTCGACCCGAACGAATTCCACAACCGCTACGTCGACGCGCTCCATCGCCTGATCAAGGAGAAGCAGAAAGCGAAGGGCGAGAAAGTCATCGAGGATCCTGACGCCGACGCGCCGCCGCCCAAGGGGTCAAACGTCATCGACCTCATGGCCGCGCTCAAGAAGAGCCTTGGCGACGAGAAGAAGGGCAAGGCGGAGGCCAAGCCCAAGAAGGCCGCAAAGAAGACTTCCGCCAAGAAGGAACAAGAGAAAGCGCCTGCACGTAAAAGGGCCTGACTATGGCCAAGCGTGTTCCGCTCGACATCGAGACCTACAACCGGAAGCGCGATTTCTCCAAGACGAAGGAGCCGAAGGGTCGCAGGCTCAAGGGCAAAGGCGACAGCTTCGTCGTGCAGAAGCATGACGCTTCGCGGCTTCATTGGGACTTCCGCCTGGAACTCGATGGCGTGCTGAAAAGCTGGGCGGTGCCAAAAGGCCCCAGCCTCGACCCGGGCGAGAACCGGCTGGCGATGCGCACGGAGGACCACCCGCTCGATTACGGCGGGTTCGAGGGGACCATCCCCAAAGGCGAGTACGGCGGCGGCACGGTAATGCTTTGGGACCAGGGCCGCTGGATCCCGGACCCCCGCAAGGATCCCAGCAAGACGATCGAGGAGGGCCACCTCCACTTCACCCTGGAAGGCGAGCGCATGAAGGGCGAGTGGGTGATGTTCCGATTGAAGCCCAAGCCCGGCGAGAAGGCCGAGCCGTGGATGCTGAAGAAGGTCACTGACGAGTTCGCGGACGCGGCGGATGGTGACGCGCTGGTCGACAATTGCGTGACCAGCGTGACGACGGGCCGGACGATGGCCGAGATTGCTGCCGGCGAGGACGTGTGGAAGTCCAACCGCGGCGGCCAGAAGGGAGGCCGCACGAAGCGTCGGGCGTCGAAGGCGCCGCCGGCCTTTCTGGAGCCACAGCTCGCGACGCTGGTTGATGACGTGCCGACTGGCTCGTCCTGGATCCACGAGATCAAATATGACGGATACCGGCTTTTGCTGTCGGTCGGCGATGGCGTCGCGACGGCGTGGACGCGCAACGGCCTCGACTGGAGCGACAAGTTCAAGTCGCTGGTAAAGGCTGCAGCGAGGCTACCCGCCGGGTGCCTGATCGACGGCGAGGCCGTCGCGCTCGACGACGAGGGTCGACCGAGCTTCCAGCTGCTTCAATCGACCCTCAAGGAAGGCGGCGCACCGCTCGCATTCTATGCTTTCGACCTCCTCATCGACCGCGGCGAGGACATTCGAAAGTTGCCCAACATCGAGCGCAAGGAACGACTGGCTTCGCTATTGGAAGGAGTGTCGCCCCCCATTCTTTATGGGGATCACATCATCGGCCGCGGCGAGGAGATGTTCGAGGCCGTCTGCAAACAAGGTGGCGAGGGGATCATCTCCAAGAAGGCAAGTGCAGCCTATAGCGGCACACGAACCCGCAACTGGCTGAAGATCAAGTGCATCCAGCGCCAGGAGTTCGTGATCGTCGGCTGGTCGGAAAGCGACAAGCGCCGCGGCTTCCGCTCGTTGCTTCTTGCGGCCCGCGATGGCCGGAAACTGACCTACTCAGGTAAGGTGGGAACCGGATTCAACGCGCAAACGATCGAAGACCTGATGGAGCGGATGGAGCCGCTCGCCGTCGACAAGGCGCCAGTCGAGGTGCCGCGCGCCGATCGCAAGGGCGCGCACTGGATCAAGCCCAAGCTGGTCGCGGAAATCAATTTCAGCGAATTCACGGCTGACGGCATCCTGCGCCACCCGAGCTTCGTTGGGCTTCGTGAGGACAAGCCTGCGAAGGATGTGGTGAAGGAAGTGCCGAAGCACCTGACGGCGAAAGAGAGCAAGCCAAAGGCTCTGAAGGGCCGGAAGAAAGCGGGCGCGACCGCCGCAGACTTCGGCATCGAGATCAGCAGCCCTGAGCGGGTGATCTTCCCCGAGCTTGGCATCACCAAGAAGGATCTCGCGGACTATTATGCGACCGTCGAGCCGTTGATCATGGTGGATGCCGCCAGGCGACCCATGACCCTGATCCGGTTTCCCTCAGGGCGCACTGGCGAAAGCTTCTTCCAGAAGCACGACAAGGGGACGTTCGGGCCGCACGTGAAGCATATCCCGATCGAGGAGAGCGACGGCGACATGGAGGAGTATCTCTACCTCGACGACATCCAGGGGCTGCTCGCCTGCGTGCAAATGGGCACGATCGAGTTCCACGGCTGGGGCAGCAAGGTCGACAAGGTCGAATATCCCGACCGGCTGGTGTTCGACCTCGATCCGGACGTCGGCCTCGATTTCGGAATGGTGAAGGAGGCCGCGTTGCGATTGAAGGCGCTGCTCGGAGATTTGGGCCTCAAGACCTTCCCGTTGCTGTCAGGCGGGAAGGGGCTTCACGTCGTGGCGCCGCTCGACCAGACGCGGGACTGGCCGACGGTGAAGAGCTTTGCCGAGCGGTTCAGCCGCGCGATTGCCGAAGCCGAGCCGAAAATGTTCACCGCGAACATTCGAAAGGAACAGCGCAAGGGACGGATCTTCCTCGACTGGCTGCGCAACCAGCGCGGCGCAACGGCGGTACTGCCCTTCTCGGCACGCGGTCGCGAAGGGGCACCCGTGGCAGCTCCGATCGCGTGGGAAGAGCTCGACAAATACAAGGGCGGCAACCACTTCACGATCGGCAATGCCGACGAACTACTGAAGCGTGCTTCGTCGAAGATGCTTGCAGGCTGGGGCAGGGCGAAGCAATCGTTATCGGATGCGTAACGCCTCCGCCGCCATCCTCCCGCTCCTCTTCCTCCTCACTGCCGCTTCGCCGTCCGAGCATGCCCGTTGGCGGGCCGAGGCAGGTCGCGTGACGATCACGCGAGACGACTGGGGCATCGCGCACGTCCACGGGAAAAGCGACCCCGACGCCGTCTTTGGAATGATCTACGCCCAGGCAGAAGACGATTTCCCACGCATCGAAGCGAATTACCTCACCAATCTCGGCCGCACTGCTGAAGCCGAGGGCGACAAAGCGATCTGGCAGGACCTCCGCGCGAGGCTGTACGTCAGCGACAGCGAGCTAAAGGCCGACTACGCGCGCAGCCCCATGCCGATGCGGCGGCTGATGGACGCCTGGGCGGACGGGCTGAACTATTTTCTCGCGACGCACCCCGACGTCCACCCCCGAGCGCTGACCCGCTTCGAGCCATGGATGGCGCTAAGCTTCACCGAAGGCAGCATCGGCGGCGACATCGAGCGGATCGACCTGAAGCAGCTCGAGGCCTTCTATTCGAACAAGCCCATTGCAGCGGCGCTCGCACCGCGCATGGAGCGGCAGGGCTCGAACGGTATCGCCATCGCGCCCAAGATTACCGCGGACGGCAAGGCCCTGCTGCTGATCAATCCGCACACCAGTTGGTATTTCCGGTCGGAACAGCAGGTCACAAGCGACGAGGGACTGAACGTCTACGGCGCGGCTACCTGGGGCCAGTTCTTCATCTACCAGGGCTTCAACCCGCACGCAGGCTGGATGCACACATCGAGCGGCATCGATGTCGTCGACGAGTTTTCCGAAAAGGTCGAGCGGCGTGGCAGCGGTTATTGCTATCGCTACGGCGCTGAATGCCGTCCCGTCGGCGTCCGTCCGGTCGCGATCCGATTCCGTAAGTCGGACGGCTCATTCGGCAGCCGCACTTTCACGACCTACCGCACGCACCATGGCCCGATCGTCCGCTCTGCCGACAATCGCTGGATCGCGTTCGCGATGATGGACAAGCCGGTCGAGGCGCTTCAGCAGAGCTTCGGGCGAACGAAGACGACCGACCTGAAGTCCTTCCTGGCCGTCGCCGACCGCTTCAAGGCCAATAGCTCCAACAACACCCTCTTCGCGGACAACAAGGGCGAGA
The DNA here is from genome assembly GCA_019247755.1 of Sphingomonas sp. Classification (GTDB taxonomy): domain Bacteria; phylum Pseudomonadota; class Alphaproteobacteria; order Sphingomonadales; family Sphingomonadaceae; genus Sphingomicrobium. The sequence goes on along the minus strand of JAFBAM010000044.1, from coordinate 1,676 downwards.
TCGCCTACCTCCACCCTCAATTCGTGCCGCGCCGCGACGATCGTTTCGATTACGAACACCCGGTCGATGGCAGCGACCCCCGCACCGACTGGCGTGGCTTGCACGCGCTGAGCCAGCTGCCGAGCGTGCTCAACCCGCCGAACGGTTGGGTGCAGAACACCAACACCTGGCCGTACCGCGCCGCCGGAAAGTTCAGTGCCAACCCGGCACGCTTCCCGAAATATATGGACATGGACGGCGAAAATTATCGCGGGCTCCACGCGGTGCAGCTGCTCGAAAGCAGCAGTGGCTGGACCCTCGACAAGCTGCAGGCCGCTGCGTTCGACAGTTACCAGCCCGGCTTCGCGGTCCTGATCCCTTCATTGCTAGCGGCTTATGATGCGTTGCCGGCCGGCGACCCGCGCAAGGGGCGTCTGGACGCGCCGATGCAGGTGCTGCGCGGATGGAATTATCGCTGGAGCGCGGGTTCGGTCGCCGAGACGCTCGCGATGAGCTGGGGCGAGGCGCTAAGGGCCGCGCTCAACGCGCCCAAATCCGAATCCGGAAACAAAGTGATGATGCGGCTGGGGCGCGACACCAGCCCCGAGTTGAAGCTGAAAGTATTCGATCAAATGCTTGCCAAGCTTCAGGCCGACTTCGGCCGCTGGCAGGTCCCGTGGGGCGAGATCAACCGATTCCAGCGTATCGATCCCGCAATCAAACCGAAGTTCAGCGATGTTGCGCCCAGCATCGCTGTTCCGTTCGCGGAAGGGCGCTACGGCTCGCTGGCGTCGATCCGCTCGATGCCGCGCGAGGGCACGAAACGTTGGTACGGCGACTATGGCAATTCGTTTGTTGCGGTAGTCGAGTTCGGCAAACGCTTGCGCGCCCGTGCAATCACCGCGGGCGGTGATAGCGGTAATCCCGCCTCGCCGCACTTCGCAGACGAGATCCAGCGCTTTGCCTCAGGCGATCTGCGCGAGGTCTATTTCTATCCTAATCAGCTGAAGGGCCACACCGAGCGGACGTACCGCCCGGGCGACTAGAGGCCTGCGAACTTGTCGGTTGCCCGGATCAGTCCATCGAGGACACCCGGCTCGCTGAACAAATGCCCACCGTCGGGGACGATGTTGAGCTCGACCTCCGGCCAGGCCTGTTTGAGCTTCCAGGCAGCGACCGGAGGCGTGCAGGTGTCGTGTCGCCCCTGGACGATGACACCGGGAATGCCCTTCAGCTTGGTCGCGTCGCGAAGCAGCTGTCCTTCCTCCAGCCAGCCATGCGCCGCCATGTAATGGTTCTCGATCCGCGCGACCGCGACCGCCACTTCCGGCGAGGTGAAATGATCGATGGTCGAGGGGCTCGGAAGCAGGGTGACGATGTCGCCTTCCCACTTGCTCCACGCCTTGGCTGCGGCGAGTTGTTCCGCCTTATCGTCGCTGGTCAGGCGCTTGGCGTAGGCGGCAACGAGGTCGTCCCGCTCGCCTTCGGGGATCGCGGCGAGGAATTCGTCGAACTTGTCGGGATAGACCTGGCTTGCGCCGCCCTCTTTATACATCCAGTCGATCTCATACTGGTCGAACAGGAAGATGCCGCGCAGCACCAGCTCGGTCACGCGATCCGGATGGGTCTCGGCATAGGTGATCGCGAGAGTTGAGCCCCAGCTGCCACCGAAGACCTGCCACTTGTCGACCTTCGCG
>JAFBAM010000184.1 GCA_019247755.1 Sphingomonas sp. | reverse complement strand
GCGAAGCGATCGAGTCCGTCCTGGACGCCGAGGGTGAGGTCATCGCTGAGGCCGCGCTGGTCGATCGTTCCTCGGGTAAGGCCGATCTCGGAGTCCCCTTCTTCCCTCTGATACGCATCGACGTTCCGACTTACGAGGCCGACGCGGTCCCGCCGGAACTCGCCGCCATTCCCGCGATCAAGCCGGGGAGCCGCGCCGGCGCGTGACTCAGCGCCTGCGCCTCGGCGTCAACATTGATCACGTCGCGACCATCCGGAACGCGCGCGGCGGCGACCATCCGGACCCGGTCCGTGCCGCCCATATCGCTGCCGATGCGGGTGCGGACGGCATCACGGCGCACCTCCGCGAAGATCGCCGCCATATCACCGACAATGACATTGATCGGCTGATGGCCGAGATCGCCTTGCCGCTGAACCTGGAGATGGCGGCGACCGAAGAGATGCTGGCGATCGCGCTGGCGCATAAACCGCACGCCGCCTGCATCGTCCCCGAGCGTCGCGAGGAGCGCACGACCGAAGGCGGCCTCGATGCCGCAGGCCAGCACAACCACCTCGCTTATTATGTCGACAAGCTGGGCGCGGCGAACATCCGCGTCAGCCTGTTCATCGAGCCAACCGAGGAGCAGGTTGCCGCCGCGGCCCGCCTCGGCGCGCCGGTCGTCGAATTCCACACCGGCCGCTATGCCCATGTCGAAGGCGAGGGACGGACCGCCGAGCTGAAGCGGATCGCCGACTGCGCCGCACTGGCGGTGAAGAATGGCATCGAGCCCCACGCCGGCCACGGCCTCACCTTCGACAATGTCATTCCCGTGGCCGCAATCCCCCAGCTGGTCGAGCTCAACATCGGCCATTTCCTGATCGGCGAGGCAATCTTCACCGGGCTCGACGCGAGCGTCCGCCGCATGCGCGACCTCATGGACGCTGCCAGATGAGTTGGGCCCGATGATCGTCGGCATCGGCTCCGACCTTTGCAACATCGAGCGGATCCAGAATTCGCTCGACCGATGGGGCGACAAGTTCCTCAACCGCGTGTTCACCGACATCGAGCGCGCCAAAGCCGCACGGCGCCCGTTCACCACGGCCGGCACGCTCGCCAAGCGCTTCGCCGCCAAGGAGGCTTTCTCCAAGGCGGTCGGCACCGGCTTCAAGCGCGGCGTCTTCATGAAGGACATCGGAGTCGTGAATGCGCCGTCCGGCCAGCCGACCATCGTTGCGACCGGCGGAGCGCGGGCGCGGCTTGACGCTCTTGCGCCGGCAGGCCACGCCATCGACATTCACTTGACGATGACCGACGATCACCCTTGGGCGCAGGCCTTCGTTATCCTGACCGCCCGCAAGTTGGAGCCCTGATTGTTGACCGAGACTACGCCCGAGGCGAACGGCGAAGCGCCCGCCGCCCCGCCGACCGAGAAGAAGGAAGACAAGGGCTCCGCGCTGTGGCGTGAGATCAAGGGCCTGCTGTGGGTGCTGCTCGCGGTGCTCGCCTTCCACAGTTTCATCGCCAAGCCCTTCTACATTCCATCGGAATCGATGATGCCGGGATTGCTCACCGGCGACCGGCTGGTGGTCAGCAAATATCCTTATGGCTGGTCATGGGTCTCTCCGAGCTTCCACGTCATCGGCCCGATGCCCGGCCGCTTGTTCGGCCGACTTCCCGAGCGCGGCGACATCGTCATCGTCACGCCGCCCGGCACCCGCACCGACTACATCAAGCGCGTCATCGGCCTTCCTGGCGACACGGTCAGGATGGTCGACGGCCAGCTCTTCATCAACGGCCAGCCGATCAAGCGGCAGGTAGAGTCACCGGACCTGATCCCGATCGACATCAATTCGCCTTGCGGCTCGCCGACCGATCCGGCGCTCTACGACTTCCGGGTCCAGGGCGCTGACGGCAAGATGTATTGCCGGGTTCCGATCGTCCGCGAGACCATGCCCAATGGCCGGACGTATGAAACGGTCGAGCTCGGCCGCTCCAGCGAGGACAATTTCGGGCCGGTCACCGTCCCCGCCGGCAAGCTGTGGCTGATGGGCGACAACCGCGACGACAGCGCCGACAGCCGCGTCCCCGAATGGCAAGGCGGCCTCGGCGGCCCGGTCCCCGTCGAGAATATCGGCGGCCGCGCCGAGTTCATCACCTTCTCGCTCGACGGCTCGACCGTGTGGTGGAACCCGATCACCTGGATCGAGGCGCTCCGCCACGGACGCGCCGGCAGGTCACTGCGGAACAGCTGATGGCCAAGGCTCCGCCGACCGTCGAGCCGCATGTCGAGCGGCCCGGTCCGGCGGAGTTCCGCGACCCCTTCGTCCGGCGCGAGCTTGCCAAGGCCGCGGTCTGGCTGGGACTCGCGCTCGTCATTGTCGGGATTGTCTTCCTCGCCCAGCCGCTGCTCCTGATCGTCGGTGGGGCGATCTTCGCAGTCTTCCTCGACGGCGGTGTCCGTTTTCTTGGCCGCTACCTTCCCATTCCGCGTGGATGGCGGCTGCTTCTGACGCTAGTCCTCGGGTTTGGCTTCCTCGGCTGGGTGGTCTGGTTCGCCGGCACCACCATCGGCGAACAGTTTGAGGCATTGCGCCAGGTCGTCACGGCCCAATTCGACCGGCTGATGGCCTTCGTGTCGTCGCTCGGGATTATGCCGCAGGGTGAGCAGCCTAACCTCGGCAATCAGTTGCTAGGCTCCGTCGGCCGTCTGACCAGCGCGGTTGGAAGCGCTGTCGGCGCCATAGGCAGCGCCATTGCAATGATCGTCATCGGCATCTTCCTCGCCGCCGAACCCAAGATCTACGACCGCGGCATCGCGTGGATGCTGCCGCTGAGGCACCGCGCCGGTTTTTACCGGATCGCCGAGCATGTCGGTTTCACGCTCCGCCGACTGCTGTTCGGGCGGTTGGTTGGGATGATCTTCGAGGGCTTCTTCACCTGGTTCATGCTCGCCGAAGTCAGCCGGATCATCGGCGTCGGCCCCGTGCCGATGGCGGCGCTGCTCGGCCTCGTGACGGGCGTGCTCGCCTTCATTCCCAATATCGGCGCGATCACGAGCGGCGTGCTGATGGTCGCGGTCGGCTTTTCCGCGGGGCCGCAACAAGGCGTCTACGCGATCTTCGTCTATTTCTTCGTCCAGAACATCGATGGCTATCTGGTCGTGCCCTACATCGCACGGCGGACCGTAGACCTTGCGCCGGCGGTAGTCCTCGCCTTCCAGCTGCTGATGGGAGCCTTGTTCGGGATTTTGGGCGTGCTCTTCGCCGACCCGATCCTGGCGACGCTGAAGGTGGTGCTGATCGACGTCAGCCGGCAGCATGAGGAAAAGGAATCACAAGCCGCCGAGCTCATCGACGCCCAGGCGGTTAAGGCTGCGGTGCCGGCTGCGGCTGCCCCTGCTGCCCCTGCATCTGCTGCGCCTGCATCTGGTGCATCATCGCGGCGCCGCCGCGGACTATCTTCTGGACGCGCACCTCGAAAGTAAGCGCGCTGTTCTTGGGGAAATTGGGCGGCGGCGGGCTTGACCCGAAGGCAAGCCGCTGCGGCATCGTGAATCGGTATTGCCCGCCTTCCTGCATCCGCGTCATCGCTTCCGCGAAACCTGGGAAGACCGAATCCATGGCAAAGGGCTGGGCACCGCCATGACTCTCGCTGGAATCGATGACCGTGCCGTCGTCGGCGGTCAGGATGTAGTCGAGCGCAGCTGCGTCGGCGGGCCCGATCGGCTCACCCGTGCCGGCCTTGACCGTGCGGAACTGCAGCCCGCTTTCAGTGTGGATAGGCCGCAGCGACCCCGCGCCGATCCAGGCGAGGCCGATCCCAGCGGCGATGATCAGCAAGAACGCCAGCCATAGGGCGACCGTCCGTCCGCTCTTGGCGGGACGATGGGCGGCTTCGGCGACGGACACTGGTGTCGGCTAAGGCTTAGCGGGAGCCTTCGCGCTCGGCGCGCTTGCGCTCGAGCTTGCGGGCCCGGCGGATCGCTGCGGCGCGTTCACGGGCGCGCTTCTCGCTCGGCTTCTCGTAGTGACGGCGCAGCTTCATCTCGCGGTAGACGCCCTCGCGCTGCAGCTTCTTCTTGAGCGCGCGCAGCGCCTGCTCGACATTATTGTCGCGAACGATGATCTGCATAAGAAACCCGTCACAATCCTTTCTGGCAGTGGCTATCGCGCTTCCGGCAATAGCGATCGACCTCCGAGGCACAGCCGCGGGGGCCGCGCCCCTTAGCAGTGCCCGCCCGACCCTTCAACCCACTGATAAAACGTTCGCTGTGCGGCGAACCGTTCAGCTTGCACGATGGGAGGCGAAACATGAACGTATGGGTTATCCCGCATTAACCCATTGAATGATATCCCCTCCGCTTCGGTTTGGGAGGGTAATCCAATCGTGACTTCGTTGAATCGCAGGGAAATGTTGCGCCTGGGGGCCTGTGGAGCCACCGCTGCGATCATCTCGACGGCTGCAAGCTCGAGCGTGCTTCCTTCACTGCTGGCGCCCACGACGCCGGATCCGCTCGCGCCGCTCCCGGCCCAGCCGCAAGTCCTGACGCCGTCGGCGCCGGGTGGCATCGATCCGCAGCTGTTCGCCCGCGCCAAGGCTGCGCTCGACCAGCACTCCATCTACGCCCGCGACACGATCGGCATCGTCGACTTCTCGAAGCCTTCAAGTGAGCCTCGTTTCCACCTCGTCGACCTCGCCAGCGGGCAGGTCGATAGCCACCGCGTCGCGCATGGCCGCGGCTCCGACCCGGCGCACTCGGGTTACCTCGAGCGCTTCTCGAACGATTTCGGCTCCTACGCGACATCGAACGGCGCCTACACGACCGGCGATTATTATGACGGCAAGTACGGGCTTTCGATGAAGGTCCGCGGGCTCGACTGGAGCAACAACAACGCCGAATCGCGCGCCATCGTCATCCACAACGCCTGGTACGCAGAAGACGACATGATCCCGCTGCACGGGATGCTCGGCCGTTCGGAAGGCTGCTTCGCGATGAGCCGCAAGAGCCAGTTCGAAGTGATGCGCAAGCTAGCCGGCGGCCGCATGATCTACGCGGACAAGCTGGCCTAGCCTTAATCGGCGACCGGCACCGGTCGCTTTTTCGCCCCCGCCAATTCCTGGTCCATATATTTGACCTCGGCCGCAATGGCGCGGTCGCTGATGGTCCAGTCCGGATGTGATGCGCGCATCTTCGGCGCCACGGCCTGAACCAGGGCGTCGTCCTTGAGCCCCCTCTTTCGGCCAGCGCCGACTAGTTCCTTCAGTTCTGCCAAATAGGCGCGGAAGTCCGCCACATCCTGCGCGCCAGCGACATCTCCATGGCCCGGCACGAAAGCGGTGTGCGCTGCATCCGGCAGCTTCAGGAAATCGGCATCCGTCGCCGACCATTCCTTCACCGAGCCATCGATTAGGTTCGGCGGGATTCGCCGCCACAGCATGTCCCCGGCGAACAATACGTTTGCATCGGGCACATAAATGGTGAGGTCGCCACCCGTGTGGCCGAGCACAGTCTTCACCACGACCTTGCGATTGCCCAGCCAGACCGTCAGATCCTTGTCGGTGACGAGATCCGGCAGCGGCAGCGCCTCGATCCTCGCTTTCAGCTCCGGCGTGATCCGGTCGCCGAACAGGTTGATGTTGTTGGTCCGTACCCAGCCGCGGACGTTGCGGTGCGCGATGATCACCGCGCCCGCGTCCTTCAACGCCTGGTCACCGCCGGTATGGTCGGCGTGATAGTGGGTGTTGACGACGTAGCGGATCGGCTTGGGCGTCAGCCGATGAATCTCTCCGACCAGCGCGCGCGCTGCCTCGACGGTGAAGAAGCCGTCGACCACCAGTACCCCATCATCGCCAATGACGATCCCGGCGTTCGACCCGGCCTTGTGGTCGGGACCGTCGATCGCGGCGTAGACGCCGGGCCCCACCTGCTTGAGAACGAACGGAAGCGGTGACGCTGGCTGCGCTGAAGCGGCGGACGTTAGCAGCGCCGCAAATGCGCCGATCAGGCCTTTAGCGGGTCGCAACCTGGTCAGTGGCCTTGGCTTTGGGCTTTTGGGTTGGCGCCGCGATCTGGTCGGTCTTCGGCGGAGCAAGGCTTGCGCCGCCATCCTTCATCTGTAGCGCCGCCATGGCCTTGGCGTCGCGGCCGTAAAGGTCCTTATAGTCGACGATCCGCCCGTCGAGCAGCGCCGCCGAGCTGAAATAGACGATGTAGACCGGGACCGGCTTCACGAAATTGGCCTGGACCGTCTTGTTCGTCGCCAGCGTCGCGTCGATCTTCTCGCGGGTCCATTCGCCGCCGTCGTCGCTGCCTAGCTCGGCCGCGAGGTCGAGGATGTGTTGCGTCCTGACGCAACCGTGGCTCAGCGCGCGAGTCGCGTCGTTGAACCGGCTGCGGGCGTTGGTGTCATGGAGGTAGATCGCCTTCGAATTGGGCATCACGAACTTGACCTGGCCAAGCGCGTTGGTCGGCCCCGGCGGCTGGCGCCAGCGCTGGACCTTGCCGTCCGGCCCCTTGACCGCAACGAAGCCTTTCTTGCCCGCCGCCTCCTTTTCGATGCTCTTCGGCACTTCCCACCAGGGGTTGAGGATCACGCCGGTGGCCAGCGCCGAAAGCTGCGGCGTCGGGGTCGAAAGCTTGCCCGCAATCGCCCGCTCCTTCCACCGGTTGACCCCGTTCTCGACCAGGGTCGCGTGGAAGCCGGGCACGTTGACGATGATGTACTTCTGGCCAAGGTCGCGCGGCAGCCACCGCCAGCGGTCGAGGTTCAGCCGGATGCGGTTCCGCTTTGCCTCGTCGGTCGCCGGCGTTGCCGCCAACGCATCCTTGAGGGCCGCATATTGTGGATGGGTCGGCAGCAGGCCGTTCAACGCCGCGGCGATGTTATGCTGGGCAAGCGCGCTCCTCAGCAACGCGTCCTGCTTCGCGGCATCGAGGTCCTTGTCGACCACCCACCAGTCGATCCGTGCCGGCTTCTTAACATGGCCAAGCGCGAGATCCGACGACAGCAGGTTGAAGCGATCGGTCGCGGCGGCGCTGATCGTTTCCGGGTTGCCCGTCTGGAACGCAGCCTGGAGCCCCGCCGGATCATAATCGGCGGGGTTGAGTCCTTCGACTCCGATCTGCTGAATGTAGGTGAGCAGCTGCAGCGCGCTCGGCATGTCCCAAATCGCGGGCGGCAATGCCGGGAGGGGGACCGGTTGCACCGCTGGCTGGTCCGACTTGAAATCGGGATTGCCGGGCACCGGGGCTTCCGGCGTCGCCGTCTTGGGCTGGTTTGCGGCCGGCGGTCGGGGGGCTGGAACGCCCATTGGACGGATCTGCGCAACTGCCGGCGTCGCGGCCATTCCGGCAAGCGCTGTGAACCACAGGAAGGAGCTTGCACGACGCTTCATCGAGCCCATCAACCTCTTCATTTCAAACGAAA
>JAFBAM010000114.1 GCA_019247755.1 Sphingomonas sp. | reverse complement strand
TGGACCCATCCCACTGCGATGCGAGCAGCTTGATCGTGTCGGCCGGGCCGTCGATCCAGAGATTGTCGCTGTTGAGCGAGAGGAAGGGATCGCAATCGATCAGCGGTTTCGCCTTCACAAGGCCGCCACCTGTCTCCATCAGCAAGTCGCGCTCGTCGGAAATGACGACTTCCAGCCCGTGCGCGCGGGTTGCGAGATGCGCTTCGAGGGCGTCGGCCAGGTAGTGGACATTGACCACGATCTTGCTGACACCGGCGGTGCTCAGCTTCTCGAGCACATGGTCGAGCAGGGGCTTGCCATTGACCTCGATCAGCGGCTTGGGCCTGGTTGCGGTCAGCGGCCGCATTCGCTTGCCCAGACCTGCAGCCATGATCATCGCGGTGTGCGGCACCTCTGCCGGCACTTCAGGGCGAATGCGCAAGGCTCGCTTGGCGGTGCTCACGCGGCCTTCTGCCACGGTTCACGCCGGTGCGCCGGGGTGATGTTGGCATCAAACCAATCGCGAACGGGCTTGAGGTGCGGCTGCGCCAGATCGCGTTCCAGCAGTCCCCACATCCGCGGCTGAAAACGGCGGTAGCCCGGCTTGTTGTCGCGTTTCCAAAGACGGGTGAAGACCCCTAGGATGCGCGTGTTCCGTTGAGCCGCGAGCGCCCAGTAAGCGCGCTCGAACGCGTCGCCGTGGCCGGTGGCGGCAATGTAGCGATCGATCATCGCCCGCTCGATGGCCGGCGGCACGTCGCGGCGCGCATCTTCAAGCACGGAGGCGAGATCGTAGGCAGGATGCCCGGAAAGCGCGTCCTGGAAATCGAGCAGGCCGAAATGCCGGACGCCTTCCAGGCCCTGCACCAGCATCACATTCTCGGCATGATAATCGCGGAGAACGGTCACGGGGGCTTGGCCGTCATTGGCTACCGGCTCCAGCACCTGCCGCCACGAGGACTCGTAGCCCGCGAAATCAACATCCGCACCAACGGCCGGGCAGTACCATTCGGTGAATAGTTTCAGTTCCTCGATCCACTGATCAAGCCCGTGCATCTTCAGCCCTGGCATCGCTTCATGCTGGTGAAGATGGACCAACACGTCCGTAGCAAGCTCGTAAAGTTCAATCTCCCGCGCAGGATCTTCGTCCAGATATTCGCGCAACCGCCAGTCGCCGAAATCGCCGAGGAGCAGCAGGCCCTTGTCGAGATCCCGCGACAGGATTTGCGGTGCGCTAAGGCCCACCGATGCGAGCCACTCGGCGACCGCAATGAACGGCCTCGGGTCCTCGTGCGGCGGCGGCGCGTCCATCAGGACGGCGCTGCGATCGCCGTGCACGACGCGGAAGTAGCGGCGAAAGCTCGCGTCGCCGGCTAGCGGCAGGATCTTGGCTCCCGCCCAACCGGAAGCGGCAAGGAAATCAGGCGCATGCGCGGGAGGGGTCATCGTGGAGGCCATCGACCCTCCCATGCCGGGGGCACATTGGCTGTCAAGATTCTCTCGCCGTTTGAAGCGAGGTCCAGCGTTAGACGGAGCGCTTTGCGCCACGCGCCGGTTCCCACGCGCTCGGGCCATTCGACAAGAAGGACCGCGTCAGCAGCTGCATCGAGCCCCAGTTCCTCGATCTCCGACGGATCTTCGACCCGATAAAGGTCGACATGCCAGACTTCCAGGTCGAGCTCCTCATAGGGCTGGACGATCGCGAAGCTCGGGCTGGGAACGTCACCCTGATGCCCCAACGCCTCTATGAAGCCGCGGGCGAGCGCGGTCTTGCCGGCTCCAAGAGGTCCGGACAGGGTAATGACGTCGCCGGCTTGCGCCAACCGCGCCAACGCGGCGCCCAAGGCGCGCGTGTCCTTCTCGCTCTTTAGGATCACCGTGTCCCGCGCGGGACGGTCATGGTCACGATGGTGCCTTCGCCCTTCTTCGATTCGAGCTCGACAGTGCCGCCATGCGCCTCGATGAACTGCTGGGTTAGCGGCAGTCCCAGTCCGAGCGCAGCTTCACCGCGAATGCCCGCCTCGGTCACCCGGTCGAAACGATTGAAGACACGGGGCAGGTCCTCGGCCTCGATACCCGACCCGTTATCGCGAATTCGGATCACGGCGTTCTTCTTGTCGCCCTCAGCGGAAAGCGAAATCTGCCCTCTGCGGTCGGAATAGGCTATCGCATTCTGGAGGACGTGCTCGACCGATTCACGCAGGCGACGGGCATCGCCAAAGACGTGCCCGGCCGAGGGCGAAATGTCGGCTTCGACCTTCTGCGCCTTTTCGGCGGCGCGTTCCTTCACCGTCTCCAGCGCAGCTTTGCAGAGGCCGGCAATGTCCACGCGCTCTTTCTCCAGCGCGACACCACGAGTGTCGCCGGTGGTGAGGTCGAGGACGTCGTTGATGAGCTTCGACAGGCGTTCGACGGATTCGAGGATGGCGCTCACATAATCGCGCGCCTTTGCGGAAAGGTCTCCGGCATAACCGCCGCCGAGGAGCTCAGCGAAACCACCGATCGAGGTCAGCGGAGTCCTGAGTTCGTAGCTCATGTTTGCGACGAAATCGGTTTTCACCCGGTCGGCTTCCTCTAGCGCCGTTGCGCGCTCCCGAAGCGCAGCTTCGATGCGCGTCGAGTCCGTGACGTCGACCATCGTGAAGAGCGCATTGCCGTCCGGCAGCGGCACGGCGGCGAACTGGAAATGCCGTCCGTCGGTCATCGAAATGCGGCCGTTCGCGGTCTGCCGCTCGTTGGTGGTCTGGCGCACCATTTCGCGGATCTGGGCGGCCGCCGTTGGATTGACGAGCTTGCGAGCCATGGCCGGTACCAGCTCGTCGACGCGGGGATGAGTCGTCAGCCACTCCTCATCCAGCTCCCAATCCTCCAGGAAGCGGCGATTCCAGGTGTAGAGGCGGCCATCGCTGGCAAAGACGCTTATGGCCTCGAACAGATTGTCGAAGGTCGCCGCGCGGACCCGCAACAGCGTGTCGCGCGCCGAGGCCAGCCGGAGTTGCTCGGTCCGGTCCTCGAGGAACAGTCTCAGCCCGCCATCCGGAAGCGGCTGCGCGACCACGCGAACGTGATCGCCATTGGCCAACATCCATTCTTCTTCGATCACTTCTTCGGCGCTGGTGAACCAGCCGCGCCGCTCCTCCTTCCAAGCCGGGAAGTCGCGCGCCTCAGGAAGTCGTTGCTCGTCGCGCATCCGGTCGATCAAACGGTCGAACTCGGGCTTCTCCGACAGCCAGTCCGCGTCGAGCTGGGTCATCGTCGCGAATGGACGATTGAAGAAGCTCAGCGTCCGGTCCGCATCGAACTGCGCAGTGCCAGCTGTCATGCGGTCGGCAAGTTCCCGCTGCGATTCGATGTAGCGCGCGAGCTCGGCCCGAGCGTCCTCGAGGTCCTGAACATCGACTGCAAAGCCCGCAACCGCGCCGGTCGCAAGCGGCACGTTGACGACACGCAGCATCCGCCGCTCGCCGCGGATGATCGCCGGCTGCATTTCCGAGATTACGCGGCTCTCCTGGTACGCGCGGCGGGCGCTGGCGATCCCGCTATTGTCCCCTTGCGCGTCGATCAGCTCGGCGCCCCGTTCGATGACGTCGGCGGCGTCCCTGCCCTCGACCGCCTGGACGAAAGCGTTATTGACGAGTCCCAGTTTCAGGTCAGGGCCGCGGTACCACATCGGAAACGGCGCAGCCTCGATAAGGTGAGTGAGCGACCCGAGCGCGCCCTCCGTCTGGCTGAGCCTCAGGGCAAGGCTCGCCCGCTCCTCTTCGCCGGCGCTGGTATCGAAGAACCACAGGAGCAAGGTTCCGGGCGCCTCGCCCGGCGCCGGGCCGCCCCGAACGTCAAAGACGCGACCGGAGCCACACGCATGCACCGTACGCGAGACTCTGCCGGCGCTCGCCTGGGCAGCCTCGATATCGCCTGTCAGCGCCGCAATATCGTCGGGCGCAATGCCGCTGTCATTGCCTACCAGGCCGTCGAGCGTTGTCGGCGCTTTGGCCAACCCCAGATCGCGGAGCAGTTGCTTATCCGGCTCGATCCGCCCGTCCGGCCGCACGAGCAGCGGCCGAGCCGGCATCATCTCGATCAGGCGAGCGTTGGCGCGCGCAGCGTCCAGCACCTGCTCGGC
>JAFBAM010000081.1 GCA_019247755.1 Sphingomonas sp. | reverse complement strand
TCCCCTTTCTAAACCCATCGGCCATTCGTGCGTTCTGGCGCGAAGCTGGTAATCACAGAGGATTATGATGGGTAAGCGGGCAACCGGTAAGATTATCGCTTTGGCGGGAAGCGTCGCCGCCCTTGGAATCGTCATTCCCATGACGGTTGGATCGCTGTCGGCCCGGACCTCTGCGACCACGTCTTTCGATGGCGAGATTGCCGATTTCTATCGCGCCCGTGGCGGGGCACCCTTGTGGCTGGCGCCGAAGGCCGGGGCCGCAGCACCGCAGCTCATCCAGCTGTTGGCGACGGCCCAGTCCGACCATCTCAACCCACGGCGCTACAACGTTAAGGCCCTGCAGCGAGCATTTGCGGATGCGCAGACGGGCAATCCGGCCGCCATCCAGCGGGCGGAGGCGCTGTTTAGCGCGGCCTTTGTCACCTATGCCCAGGACCTCAAGCACGATCCCGGCGTCGGCATCATCTATGTCGACAAGGAATTGAAGCCGACGCCGGCATCGGCCGGGCAACTGCTGGCCGCCGCATCGCGTGCACCGTCATTGGCGGACTACGTCCAGCAGATGGGCTGGATGAGCCCGATCTACGCCAAGCTTCGCCAGGCGATCGCAAGCCGCATTTATCGAAACGCAGCCGAGTACCGGCTGCTCCAGCTCAATCTCGAGCGGGCTCGGGCGCTTCCCTCCGGCGGTACAAAGTATGTCATCGTGAATCCGCCGGCCGCCCGGCTGTACATGTATGAGAACGGGCAGGTGGTGGATTCAATGCGGGTCGTCGCGGGGCGCCCGGATCCGATCGCGCAAACACCCATGATGAATGCCTTTATCCGGTTCGAGGCGTTGAACCCTTATTGGAATTCTCCGCCCGACATTACGTCACGCAAGCTCGCGCCAACCATCCTCAAGGAGGGACGGGCCTATTTCACCAAGAGGGGTTACGACGTCGTCGATCAGTTCGGCGAGAATGCGCGCGTGCTCGACCCGATGTCGGTGGATTGGCACGCGGTCGCCGCCGGCCGAGTGAAGGTGAATCTGCGGCAGAGGCCCGGCCCCGCAAATTCGATGGGCCGGATGAAGTTCATGTTCCCGAACGAACAGGGAATTTGGCTGCACGACACGCCAGAGAAAGAGAAGATCGAGGACGCGGCGCGGCTCGAAAGCAACGGCTGCGTCAGGCTTGAGGACGCGCCGCGTTTTGCGCGCTGGCTATTCAACGGCCGGCCGCCGCAAACCAAAGGCGCGCGACCCGAGCAGAAGGTGAACCTGCCGCAGCCGGTGCCGCTGTACATCACTTATCTGACGGCGGTGCCGAGCGGATCGTCGATCGTCTATTTCGACGATTTCTACGGGAAGGACCGCGGCCAATCCCAGAAGTTCGCCGGTCTCTAGCTGTTCTTTGAAGCAGCGGCCTGGCGTTGCTCGATGTACCAGGGTTTCAGCACGCTCGGGCCGGTCTTTTCTTTTTTTGGTGCCAGGCGCGTGAGGTCGAAGGGGCTTTCGAACTGGACGCCGAATTGTTCGGACTGAGCCCAGCGGACGACTCCACGCACCGGTCCTACGCCGACGATGTCGATCGTCAATTGGGTTCCGGGAGCCAGGGACTGAGGGCATTCGGCGAGTGCACCCATTGAAGAGATATTCCGTAGGCGCACTTCCACCGTCTTGCCGTCGATGGAGGCGAGGGCGCGGCGCATAAGCCGGTGGCGGGGCTCGCGGACTCGAGCATAACCTTCCGCTTCTACGGTGACGCTATTAGCAAGCTCGCGGGCAGTCTCAGCAGGGCTCGGCTGCCCAAAAATGAAGCCCTGCACCATGCTGACGCCGAGCTCACGGATCAGCTGCAAGTCGTCGTGGGTCTCCACGCCCTCCGCGCAGGTGTCCATGCCCAGCGTTTCTGCCAGGGTCACGATGGCGCGAATGATAGCTGAGTTGCGGTTGGTGCTCGAGGCTGCACCACGGACGAAGCTCTGGTCGATTTTGATCTTGTCGAACGGTGCTTTTTTCAAATATCCCAGCGACGAATAGCCGGTGCCGAAGTCGTCGAGCGCGAGGCGGACGCCGAGGCCCTTAAGCCTTGCGAAGGTCTCGTCGGTCGAATCGCCGTCGGCCAGGAAGACGCCTTCGGTGATCTCGAGCTCGAGACGACCCGCGCGCACTCCGGTCTCGCTGAGATGCTTCTTGATCAGATCAACGATGTTGGGATCGTTGAACTGAAGCGGGGATAGGTTGACCGCAACCCGGACATTGTCGGGCCAGTTTGCGGCCTCTTCGAGTGCCATTCGAAGGACCCACTCGCCGATTGATGCGATCAGGCCCGCTTCTTCGGCGAGAGGAATGAATTTGGTCGGCGAAATTGGCCCTCGGCTGGGGTGCTGCCAACGCACCAAGGCTTCAAAGCCGGAAATATCTTCGCCGGCCGTGTGGACGACCGGTTGGTAATAGACACTGAGTTCCCCACGCTCGATCGCCTGTCGGAGATCGTTTTCGAGCACCTGACGCTCAGCCGCTTCGCTGTGCATTGACGGTTCGTACAGGCAGTGCTTGCCGCGACCGGCGCCTTTTGCGGCGTACAAGGCAAGGTCCGCGTTGCGGACAAGGGCGTCGGCGCTCGCGCGGCCCGGGTCGCCGATGGCGATACCGACCGATGCGCCGATTGTGACCTTATTGCCCTCGATCATGTAGGGGCGCGAGACTTGCTCGATCAGGGTGCGGGCAAGCGATTCCAGCAGGCCAACATCGACCGCGCCCGGCAGCACTGCCTGGAACTCGTCACCGCCGAGCCGTCCGATCTGGCCGTGGTTGCCCATCACGGATTTCAAGCGCTCCGCGACTTCGCGAAGCAAGGCGTCGCCAACCGGGTGTCCGAGCGTATCGTTGACGTTCTTGAACCGGTCGAGGTCGATCATGAAGAGCGCGCAGCCTTTCTGACGATGGGCGGCGTTGCGCAGCGCTTCGTCTAGGGTCTTGCGCATCATGGCGCGGTTCGGAAGTCCCGTCAGTGAGTCAGACCGCGCCAGTCGAGTGATCTCGCGTTCCGACTTGCGCTGCTCGGTAAGGTCGGTGCCGATTCCGCGGAAGCCGAGAAAACGCCCCCGCTCGTCGAAGATCGGGTTGCCCGAAAGCGACCAGTGGACATCCTGCTCGCTAGCCGGCCTCACGACCACGTCGGAGAACGGGAAGCGTGCCGACAGATGGAAGCCGAGCGTCTTCCTTTCTTCCATCGAGTCCGAAGCCTGATCCACGGATAGGAGATCGGTGAA
>JAFBAM010000300.1 GCA_019247755.1 Sphingomonas sp. | reverse complement strand
CGACCGCATCTTCAAATCCGCGATCGAGCGCCTTCATGACGAGGGCCGGTATCGCGTGTTCATCGATATCCTGAGAACCAAGGGCCAGTTCCCGAACGCGCATTGCTTCGGCGGCAACGGGCCGAAGCCGATCACCGTCTGGTGCTCAAACGATTATCTTTGCATGGGCCAGCACCCGGCGGTCGTCGAAGCGATGGAAATCGCGCTTCATGAAGTCGGCGCGGGATCGGGCGGCACGCGCAACATCAGCGGCAACACGCACTACCACACCGAGCTCGAGGCCGAGCTTGCGAGCCTCCATGGCAAGGAAGGCGCGCTGCTGTTCACCAGCGGATACGTCTCCAACGAGGCCGCGCTGTCGACGCTCGGGAAGCTGCTACCCGGCTGCGTGATCTTCTCGGATGAGCTCAATCACGCGTCCATGATAGCGGGGATCAAGAATTCCGGCTGCGACAAGCGCGTGTTCCGCCACAACGACCTCGACCATCTCGAGGAACTGCTCGCGGCCGAGGACAAAGAGACGCCCAAGCTGATCGCGTTCGAAAGCGTCTATTCGATGGATGGCGACATCGCGCCCATCGCCGCGATCTGTGACCTCGCGGACAAATATAACGCGCTCACCTATCTCGATGAAGTGCACGCCGTCGGCATGTACGGCGACCAGGGCGGCGGCATCTCGGAGCGTGACCGAGTGGCAGAGCGGCTCACCATCATCGAGGGCACGCTCGGGAAGGCGATCGGCGTGATGGGCGGATATATCGCGGCCGACCGGACAATCATCGACTGCATCCGATCGTATGCACCGGGTTTCATCTTCACGACCAGCCTTTCACCAGTCCTGGTCGCGGGAGCGCTGGCAAGCGTCCGGCATCTCAAGGCCTCGAACGACGAGCGGATCGAGCAGCAGGAAGCCGCGGCGATGCTCAAGGCCAAGTTCGCCGCCGCCGACCTGCCGGCGATGCCCAGCGTCACCCACATCGTCCCGCTGCTCGTCGGCTGCCCCCTCAGGGCAAAGCAGATCAGCGACATCCTACTCGCCGAGTACGGGCTCTACGTTCAGCCAATCAATTATCCGACCGTGCCGCGCGGCACGGAGCGGCTGCGCTTCACCCCGGGTCCGCACCACAGCGCCGAGATGATGGACGAGCTGGTCGCGGCTCTTGTCGAGATCTGGAGCCGTTTGGAGCTTCGGAAGGCAGCCTAGGCGTGAACGTCGAATCCTCGGTCGGACGGGGGTCCCGCTCGTCAGGGACCGTCGAGGACCAAATGGTCGCCGCGGTCGAACGAGCCAAGCTTCGCAAGAAGCCTTTCGATCATATTTACATGGAGGATGTACTCGACGGCGCCACCTACGAAGCGCTGCTCGCGGCGATGCCCGACCTGCGCTTCTATCACGAGCTAAAGCACAGCGACGCACTGCGTAAGGACGGGACGAGCACCCGCCTGCGGATGTATTTGTTCCCCGAATTGGTGAAGCGCTTGCCAGGGCAACAGCGCCGTTTGTGGCTTCCGGTCGCGCGTGCCCTTCGCTCACGTAGGCTTGAGGCAGCGTTCAAGGATCAGTTTCGCGCCACGCTGGAAGAGCGCTTCCGCAAGCCCGTGGAGAAGATCGGGCTGTTTCCGATCCCCATCCTGCTTAGAGATCAGCCTGGCTATCGGATCGGCATCCACGCCGACAAGAGCACCAAGGCGATCACCGTGCAGTTCTATCTGCCGCACGACGAATCCCAGATGGGTATCGGCACCATCTTCCACGAGGGTGAGAGCGGCGAGTCGGCCGAGCGTACCAAACAAATGCGGTTCCTGCCGGCAAGCGGCTATGCGTTCCCGGTTTCACTGACAAAGAGCTGGCACAGCGCGGCCACGACCACTCAATCCGATGGCGAGCGCGTGTCGATGATGGTGACCTACTATATCGCCGACAATTTCGCGGCCCGACTCTACTGGCAGGCGCGCCGCGCCTTGCTGTCCTTGGGCATTCATCCCGAACGCTGATCGCTGGAAACGTCCGCCCGTGCTGCTAGCTTGAGCGCGGGAACGAGTCGTATTCGGGGGTAAATCTTGGCCATTCTGTCGACGAGGCCGCCGCTTCGGCTAAGGCAGATTCCCGCGAGCTGGGTGCGGCTTCTCCGGCCGCTATGGCTGCTTGCCTTCCTCATCGCAGTCGGCACGGTCATCGCTGGAACGGTTCTCGCGCTTCGCGACACCTATGAGGTCAGGCCTGCCTTCGCTGAGCTTGGCCTGGATTACGACCTCGAGAATAACGGAGAGATCCGCGTCCAGCTGGACCCCGAACGCATTCCGCCCGCCTTGGCGGGCAAGCCGTTCCGAATCATGGCCATCAACGGATCCCCGGTTCCCGCCGACATCCGAAGCGCCAGCCTCGCCCAACGGTTGCATGCCGCACGCGGCAATGTCGTCACACTCGAACTCAGGAATGCTAACGGCAAGACAGTCCGTGCAACCGAGCGACGCATCACGCCTAAGCCGGATCGATCGCAACAACGGGCTCGCGACCTCCGAGTCGCGGCCCGTCTCACCGCCGGCCTGCTGGCCTGCGGGGTTCTCCTGCTTTGCTCGTTCCTGCTCGCACGGCGCCGGCCGGACGATCCGGTCGCCATGCTGTTCGCTTTCGCCTTTGCCGGCATGGCAATGACGATCGATCCGCCGCTGGCGATGTGGATGGCGATCGGTTGGCCACCGGCGTACGATATCATCTCTTCGGGCTGGTTCTACCTGCTGCTGATCGCGCTGGCCGTCTTCCCCGACGGAATCTTCGTCCCTAAGCTCTATCGCTGGCTGCTGATCGCCGGGATCCCGCTCGCTGTCTTCGTGTCGCTTCCCAACGTCGATGCGAACGTTCAGGTACTCGTCGGCATTGGCGCGCTGCTCGCAATGTTGGTGGGACAGGTCCGGCGCTATCGGCGACACCAGCCCGGAATCGAGCGGCAGCAGATCAAGTGGGCGGCATTCGGTTTTGCTGCCGGGCTTCTGCTCGTACTCCTGGCCTTTGTCCTTCTCAGCATTCAGCCTGAGAGCGGCAGTCAGCAGAGCCCGATAGTCAATACGATCATCCTGCTGATGTTCAGCTTCGGCATGGCCGTCATCCCGCTCGGCCTGCTCATCGCCATCACGCGCTTCCGACTCTGGGAAGCCGATACGGTGATCACCCGCTCCGCGGCGTATGCCGTCGTCACCCTTGTCGTCGGCATCGTCTGGGCGGCGAGTTCGGACCTGGTGAAGCTGATCGTCGAGCAGGTCCTTGGACGCGAGAGCCAGGCGGGTGCGACCGCGGTCAGCGCCGTCATCGCGGCAGGCGTGTTCGCGCCGACGCAGTCGGTTGTCCTCGGATGGACGAGGCGACGCTTCGGTAGCCCGGTCGAACGTATCCACGAAGCCGCTCAGCGCCTCAAAAGCTGGGGCCTGACCGAGCCCCCCCCGGAAGTCGCAACCCGGGCACTCGCGATCATCGACCAGGCAATCCACCCGACCGTTTCCGCCATCGTCCTGGACACGGCAATGAGCCGTGAGCTCATTGCTGCGCGTGACGTGACTTCAGCCGACGACCCGCGGCTGGTCGAGCGATTGACGCTTGCCGATGACGAAAGCTCGGTCGGCACCTTGCTGCTGGGACGAAGGTCAGACGGCAACCGCTACAACCGGCTCGAGCTCGAGGCCGTGCATGAAATGATTCCGCCTCTGGCCGAGGCCTTGCGCGTCTCCCGGAGTCATTATTCACGCGAGAACATGATGCAGCAGCGGCTGGACGAAATGGCGGCGCGGCTGGCGCAGCTCGAGGGCGGAACGCCGAAGCCCGCGTGACACTGGCGAATCCCGCCGACCTGCCTTAGTCATCAATCATGCGCATCGCCGTTTCCGCCGACCATGCCGGCGTCGACCTCAAGGACCTGATTGCGGGCTGGCTCCGCGAGCAGGGTCATGACGTGCTCGACCTCGGGACGAACAGCCACGAGAGCGTCGACTACCCGAAATACGGGGTAATGCTGGCCGACGCGCTCGCAGATGGCCGCGCCGAGCGGGGAATCACGGTTTGCGGATCGGGCATTGGGGTGGCGATCGCAGCGAATCGCAATCCAGCGTGCCGGTGCGCCCAGGTCTCCGAGCCGGTGTCGGCGACGCTCTCCCGCAAACACAACGATGCCAACGCGATCGCGCTTGGCGCTCGTCTGATTGGCCCTGAAATGGCGATCGCCTGCGTTCAGGCATTCCTAGAAACCGACTTCGAAGGCGGCCGGCACCAGCGCCGCGTCGACCAACTTTCCCAGCTCCTGCAGGAAACCCATTGATGGCCACCGCCGCCGATATCGAACGTCCCGTCAGCTACCGCGTCCCGCAAGGCTTCTTCACGAGCACGCTTTCGCAGAACGATCCGGCGGTTGAGGATGCGATCCGGGCCGAACTCAAGCGCGAGCAGACCCAGATCGAGCTGATCGCCTCGGAGAATATCGTCAGCAAGGCAGTGCTGGATGCGCAAGGGTCGGTCCTCACCAACAAATATGCCGAAGGCTACCCTGGCCGCCGCTACTATCAGGGCTGCGCTCCGTCGGACGCGGTCGAAACCCTTGCGATCGAGCGGGCGAAGAAGCTGTTCGGGTGCCAGTTCGCCAACGTTCAGCCGCATTCAGGCGCGCAGGCGAACGGGGCCGTGATGATGGCGCTGCTGAAGCCCGGCGACACGATCATGGGGTTGAGCCTAGCGGCGGGCGGGCACCTGACCCACGGCGCACCCCCCGCACAGTCCGGCAAATGGTTCAACGCGGTACAGTACGGCGTCCGGCAGGACGACCATCTCGTCGATTTCGACGAGGTCGAGCGGCTCGCGAAAGAGCATCGGCCGAAGCTGATTATAGCCGGCGGATCTGCATACCCCCGGCACTTCGACTTCGAACGGTTCCGTCAGATTTGCGACGAGGTGGACGCCTTATTCCTGG
The DNA here is from genome assembly GCA_019247755.1 of Sphingomonas sp. GTDB lineage: Bacteria > Pseudomonadota > Alphaproteobacteria > Sphingomonadales > Sphingomonadaceae > Sphingomicrobium. The sequence goes on along the minus strand of JAFBAM010000300.1, from coordinate 3,901 downwards.
TGGACATGGCTCATTTCGCCGGGCTGGTTGCGGCCGGCGAGCATCCAACGCCGTTCGGCCACGCCCATGTCGTCACGACGACGACGCATAAGACGCTGCGCGGTCCGCGGGGCGGCATGGTCCTGACCGACGACGAGGGCATCGCCAAGAAGATCAACTCCGCGGTGTTCCCCGGCCTTCAAGGCGGCCCATTGATGCATGTGATCGCGGCGAAGGCCGTAGCGTTCGGCGAAGCGCTCCAGCCCGAGTTCAAGGATTATGCCAAGGCCGTCATCGCCAACGCGCAGACGCTGGCGAACCGGCTGAAGGAACGCGGTGCCGACCTCGTCGCGGACGGTACCGACACGCACCTCGCGCTCGTCGACCTTCGCCCCCTCGGCCTCACGGGCAAGGACGCCGACGAGAGCCTCGAGCATGCCGGCATCACCTGCAACAAGAACGGCGTGCCGTTCGACCCGCTGCCCCCGGTCAAGACCAGCGGCATTCGCGTCGGCTCCCCTGCCGGGACCACGCGCGGCTTCGGCCAGGCCGAATTCCGCAGTATCGCGGACATGGTCGCGGATGTCCTCGACGGGCTCGCGACGAACGGCCCCGAAAATAACGGCGAGGTCGAGCGCGCCGTGAATGAGCGCGTGCGCGATCTCTGCGCGCGTTTCCCGATCTACCAGGGATAAGGGATGCGTTGCCCGTTCTGCGCGCATGAAGACAGCCAGGTTAAGGACAGCCGGCCGAGTGAGGATGGCGCTGCGATCCGCCGCCGCCGTCAGTGCGAGGCCTGCGGCGCGCGATTTACGACTTTTGAGCGGGTGCAGCTTCGCGACCTCACCGTGGTCAAGAAGGACGGTAAGCGCGAGCCGTTCGATCGGGACAAGCTCGCCCGCGCCATCGGGCACGCGTGCCGCAAGCGCGACATCGAAGCGGCCAAGATCGACCGGCTCGTCAGCGGCATCCAGCGTCAGATGGAGACGTTAGGGGACGAAGTCCGCTCCGCGAAGATCGGGGAAGCGGTGATGGCCGGCCTCAAGGCGCTCGACCATGTCGCCTACATTCGGTTCGCGAGCATCTACAAGGATTTCAGCGACCCCGGCGACTTCGCCGAGATCGCCGAACGGGTGGAAAAGGAAGCGACGCCGCCGCCCGGCCACGACAAATTGCTGTGACCGCCAAGCCGGTCATCGTTCTTGTTCGTCCGCAGCTTGGCCAGAACATCGGCAAGGCCGCGCGGGCTATGCTCAATTTCGGGCTCACCGAGATGCGGCTGGTCGCCCCGCGCGACGGTTGGCCCAATCCCGAAGCAGGACCGGCGGCGAGCGGCGCGGACATCGTACTGGAACAGGCCGAAGTGTTCGCGACCACTCAGGACGCGATCGCGGACTGCAGTCATGTCTTCGCCTCGACCGTCCGGCGCCGCGACCTTGTCATGCCGGTGGTGGGGCCGGAGGAAATGGCGGATCGCATTGCCGCCTCACCCAACCGAAGCGCGATCCTGTTCGGGCCGGAGCGCTCCGGCCTCGAAACCGAAGAGGTCGCGCTTGCGGATGCGATCGTCACGGTTCCCATCAACCCTGAATTCGCGTCGCTGAACCTTGCCCAGGCTGTCATCCTGCTCGCTTACGAATGGTCGAAGGAGGCCAACCTTGCCCAGCCGACGGCCAAGGAGCTGGAACCGCGGGCGCCACATGGAGAGCTGGAAGGGCTGATCGCCCAGATCAACGACGAGCTCGATGCCAAGGGCTACTTCCATCCGCCGTCGCGGACGGAGGCAACCAGAAACACGCTTCGAACGATCTTCACCAAGACCGGCTGGTCGTCACGAGAGGTTAAGGCGGTCCGGGGGATAATTCGTGCCTTGGTCAATGCTCCACGGCAACGATGACGTTTGTCGAATGGCTGTTGACCCATTGAAATTTCTCGGCTTTCTGCCGCCGACGATTCCCAGGAGAAGTTGATGTCCTTGATGATTCTCGCCGCGATGATGATGGCCCAGGCGCCCGTGGCGACGCAGCCGATTACGCCACCCGCTCCGGCGACCAAAAAGCAGAAGCCGGCGCAAGTTTGCGAATATATCGAGATCACCGGCAGCCGCTCCAAGCGCCGCGTCTGCCGCGATGCCGATGGCAACCTAGATCTAGGCCCGGGTGTGTCCAACAGCGCGTTCGGCAAGGGCACTCTCCGTCAGGAGAGTGGTGCCCCTGCCCCGGCGGGCGGTCCAGGCGGGCTGAACTAAGGGCACTGCTGCCCTCCGCGACAGTTGACCGTTTGAGGCTCTTCGGCTAGGCGCGCCGCTCGCAATTGATCCCGCATGCCCGGTGAAGCGGCGATCGCGTCTGGAGCAAGTCCAGGCGGTGCGGTCCGGGCGCTCGTAACAAGCGAATTGGAGAACGACACGTGACGAAGCGCACCAGCGCCAAATATAAACTCGACCGCCGTATGGGCGAGAACGTCTTCGGACGTCCGAAAAGCCCGGTCAACCGCCGCGAATATGGGCCGGGCCAGCACGGCCAGCGCCGCAAGGGCAAGCTCAGCGACTATGGCATCCAGCTCCGCGCCAAGCAGAAGCTGAAGGGCTATTACGGCGACATCACCGAAAAGCAGTTCAAACGGAATTATGTCGAGGCGACGGCCATGAAGGGCGACGCCTCGCAGAACCTGATCGGCCTGCTCGAGCGCCGGCTCGACATGGTCGTCTATCGCGCCAAGTTCGCGCCGACCATCTGGGCCGCCCGCCAGCTCGTCAGCCACGGGCACATCCGCGTCAATGGCGTGAAGTGCAATATCGCCTCGCGAAAGGTGAACGTCGGCGACGTCGTCGAGCTCGGTTCCAAGGCGCAGGAAATGGCGCTGGTGATCGAGGCACAGAGCCTCGCCGAGCGCGACATCCCCGATTACGTGGTGCCCGACGGCACGTCGAAGATCACGTTCACGCGGGTGCCGAAGCTCGACGAGGTGCCCTATCCGGTCCGGATGGAGCCGAACCTCGTGATCGAATTCTACTCACGCTAAGCCTTAGCCTCAGCGCAAGGAAATAGGGGCGGCCGGAGAAGTCCGAGCCGCCCCTTTTCTTGTCAGTGACCGATCGTGCGATCGAGCAGCTGGCCCATCTTCATGAGCATGTTCGCGCGGACGTTGGCGTCGACAAGCTGGTGGTCGAGGCCCTTCAATCGCAAATAGTCAACGTCTTTCCCCGCCTTCTTGAGAGCGGCCTGCATGCGGTCGGAATGCTGAATGTCGACATTGATGTCGCGGTCCGCGTGGACGAGCAGCACGGGCACTGAAATGCGACTGGCACCGTTCACGGGCGAGCCTTCAATTAGATGCGGGCCGGACCCGAGTTCCTGCTGAACTTCCTTCATGTTGGTGAAGAAGCGAGCTTGCTCCTTGAGGAGCTGAAGGTCCGTGACGGGCGCCACCGCAACGACCGCCTTGTAAAGCGAAGGATCGGTCTCCGCCGATTGCAGGGCCGCATAGCCGCCGTACGACCAGCCAACGATGGCGATGCGGCTTGGATCGGCGATACCCGACGAGGCCAGATACCGGGCCGCGTCATTGACGTCGCCAATCGACGTCCGCCAGCCTTTCCAACCATTCTCGTTTAGCCACGCCTTCCCATAGCCATCGGACCCGCGATAATTCGGCTGGATCACCGCATAGCCGCGCGCTGCCAGAAATTGGGCCAGCCAGTCGAAACTCCAGTAGTCGCGCGAACTCGGTCCACCGTGCGGCATCACGATTGCCGGCAGGCCCTTCGTCGCCTTTCCCGGCGGAAGCGTCAGATAGGCGGGAATGACCGTTCCGTCGGACGCTTTGTAGGTGACGGGGCGCATCTCCGCGAGCGTTCGACCATCGAGTTTCGGCTGTGCCGCAAAGACCTGAGAGAGCGTCTTCTTGGTCTTGTCGAAGA
>JAFBAM010000268.1 GCA_019247755.1 Sphingomonas sp. | reverse complement strand
AGCCATTCATCCTTCCTTCGGGGCGCGGCGCAGGCTCCGGGCGCGATCCGCAAAGCCTTGTCCTCGGACCATAGCAACATGGCGACCGAGGCAGGGCTGGAGCTCGGCGCCGAGCTCATCATCGAGGACCTCGGCGATCTTTCCCTAGACGAAGGGGAACGGGATCCCGCTTTAATTTCGATGGCAGCGCGCGATGCGACGCGCGCCGGTTCAGTCCCGATCTTCCTTGGCGGCGACCACATGGTCACCTTCCCGATCGTGTCCGCCCTCGCCGCGGAACATGGCGCGGTCAACATCCTGCACTTCGATGCGCATCCCGACCTCTACGAGGATTTCGAAGGCGACCCGCTAAGCCACGCGTCGCCCTTTGCCAGAATCATGGAGCGCGGGCTCGCGAACAGGTTAGTGCAGGTCGGTATCCGCACGCTCAACGGGCACTGTCGCGCCCAAGCGACCAGATACGGAGTCGAAATCGTGGAGATGCGCGAATTCGCCCCAGACAAGGTGCCGATCCCCGAGGCGCCGCTGTACATTAGCATCGACCTGGACGGCCTCGACCCGGCCTACGCCCCGGGAGTCTCGCATCACGAGCCTGGCGGCCTCGCCACGCGCGAGCTCCTCTCGGTGCTTCACCGCGTGCGCACGCCCATCATCGGCGCCGACGTGGTTGAATATAATCCAGCGCGTGACATCAACGGGATGACGGCCGTGGTGGCGGCAAAGCTCGTCAAGGAACTAGCCGCTCTGGCGGGGAGGGAATCATGACAATGCAATTTTCGAGGCGCAGGCTGCTGGCGGGGGCAGGCGCTGCAGCTGCCGCCACGACCATCCCTTTGAGCCGGGTGGTGGCGCGTGCCGCAGACGAGCTGCCAACGATCACCATTCCACCACCCATCTCGACCGAGGAGCGGTTGCGGCGCTTAGCGCGGGCACGAGAGCTGATGCAGGCCGCCGGTATCGGCGCTGTGCTCGTCGAGTCCGGACCGAGCCTCGATTATTATACGGGCATCCAGTGGTGGCGCAGCGAGCGGCTAACTGCCGCTGTAATCCCGGCCACAGGCGACCCGATCGTCGTCACCCCGTTCTTCGAGCGGCCGAGCATCGCGGAGATGCTCAAGGTTCCCGCAGAGATCCGCACCTGGAACGAGGATGAGGAGCCGCTGAAGCTGGTCGCCGACTTCTTGAAAGAACGGAACGCGGCCAGCGCCCCCATTGGCTTCGAGGAGACGGACCGGTTCTGGATCATGGACCGGCTGAAGCGCCAGCTACCCAGCTCGGCAATCGTCAGCGCCAATCCGGTGGTCCGTGCGCAGCGCATGATTAAGACGCCGGCCGAGCTGGCCCTGTTGCAGGCCGCGAACGATATCACTGCAGCCTCTCTTCGATATGCGGGCGAGCGCACGCGCGAAGGAATGAGCGCGGCGGATATCGATGCGATCATCGCGGCCGCGCACAAGAAACTGGGCGGGGCTTATGATGGGGGACTGGTGCTCATCGGCGAGGCGTCGGCCTATCCTCACGGCAGCAAGATTCCCCACATCGTAAGGCGCGGCGAGGTCGTACTGCTCGACTGCGGTTGCTCGGTGCATGGGTACCAGTCGGACATTTCCCGTACCTACGTCCTCGGCGACCCGCCTGCCGAAGTGCGCAAGGTTTACGACCAGGTAAGCCGGGGTCAGCAGATCGCGGTCGCCGCTGCCAAGATCGGTGTGCCTGCGGGCAGTGTCGATGACGCGGTTCGCCATGCGTACGAAAGCTGGGGCTACGGTCCAGGCTACAAGCTGCCCGGAACGCCGCACCGGACCGGGCACGGAATCGGCATGGAAGGCCACGAGGCGGTCAATTTGGTTCATGGGGAAATGATGCCGCTGGCGCCCGGCATGTGCTTCTCGGACGAGCCCGGCATTTACCTGCCGGGTAAGTTCGGCGTGCGGATCGAAGACTGTTGGCACCTCACCGAAGCGGGCCCGAACTTCTTCAGCCAGCCGCCGACGAGCATCGACAAGCCTTTCGGCTAGAAATGATCCTCGATCGGTCCTTCGCGCTTCACGTGCGAAGGAGCGTGCGGCGGTTCGATGTCGGCTGGCTTTTCCGGGTCGAGGTTGCCTTCCCACCGGGCGACGACACTTGCCGCCACCGCATTGCCGACGACGTTGGTCGCAGACCGGCCCATGTCGAGGAAATGGTCGACCGCTAGGATCAGCAGGAGCCCGGCTTCCGGGATGCGGAACATCGACATGGTCGCGGCAATGACCACCAGGCTCGCACGGGGGACCCCGGCCATGCCTTTTGACGTGATCATCAGCACCAGGAGCATGGTGATTTCCTGCCCGAGGGTGAGATGGATGCCGTAGGCCTGCGCGATGAAGATCGTCGCGAAGGTCATATACATCATCGACCCGTCGAGATTGAACGAATAGCCGAGGGGCAAAACGAAGCTGGCGATGCGCGGCGGAACGCCGAACCGGTCGAGTGCTTCCAGCGTTCGGGGGTATGCGGCCTCTGAGGATGCGGTCGAAAAGGCGAGTACGACCGGGTCGCGGATGTAGCGCACAAGGTGACGCGTCCGCGGGCCGACGATCACGAAGGCCGCGCCCATCAACACTGCCCAAAGGATTAAGAGGCCGAGGTAGAAGCTGCCGACGAACTTGCCCAGAGTTGCGATGATTTGCGGGCCCCGTTCGGCGAGAGCGCTGGCCACGGCCGTGAACACGGCGAAGGGTGCGAACCGCATCACGTAATCAGTCACTTGAAGCATCACCCGCACCAGTGACTCGACGCCTCGGACGATCGGCTTCCCGCGCTCGCCGACGGCCGTGAGCGCGACGCCAAAAAAGAGCGAGAAGATGACGATCGGTAGAATCTCGTTGGTGCTCATCGCCTCGAAGATCGAGGCAGGGACGAGATGACTGATGAAGTCCTTGAGATTGAACGCGGCGGTCTCGACGCCGCTGGCTGCCGTCGACGCCGGCAACGGTAGGTTCAGCCCGACTCCCGGTTGAAGCACGTTAACTAGCACCAAGCCGAGCGTTAGTGAGACGAGGCTGGCGAGGATGAACCAGCTGATTGAGCGAATTCCCACCCGGCCCAGGGCGGCCACGTCACCCATGTGGGCGATGCCCGCGACCAGCGTTGAAAAGACCAGGGGTGCGATGATCATCTTGATAAGCCGCAGGAACAGCGCGGTGACGATGCTGAGATAATCGGCGATCGACTTGAGCCGCTCGGCGCTGGCAGGCGTTCCGTCATCGATGGCCGCATTGATCGCCCAGCCCGCAATGACGCCGAGCAATAATGCGATCAGGATATAGCGGGTGAGTTTTTTGGCCATGTGTTCCCCTCGTGTGCTCGACCCAAGCCGGTGGTTCAACGCGCGTCAAGCGCTTGCGCAGCGCGGGAGCCAGTCGCTACGGCGAGGCGGATGGTGGCAGAAGATCCATCGGCCATGGGCGTGATCGAGTTCGGGCGCGCAATCCTGCACGACGAGGCACGCGCCCTCGACGCGCTTGCTGACGATCTCGGCGAGCCGTTCGAGCAGGCCGTCCGCCTCATATACGAGTGCAAAGGCAAGCTGATCGTCAGCGGTCTTGGCAAATCAGGCCATGTCGGGCGCAAGATCGCTGCGACTTTCGCCTCGACCGGGACCACAGCCGTGTTCCTTCATCTTGCCGAAGCGATCCACGGCGACCTCGGCATGGCATCGCGCGGCGATGTCGCGATACTTATCTCGCAGAGCGGTGAGACCTCGGAGCTGGAGGCGGTGATCGATCACTTCCAAGGTGCAAAGATCCCAATCATCGCCATCACCGGACATTCGGGGACGATGCTCGCCGACGCAGGAACGGCGACCTTGCTGCTTCCGCATTGGGCCGAGGTCGGACCGGAGTCGGTTGCCCCGACGACATCGACGACCATGACCCTAGCGCTCGGCGATGCGCTGGCGATGACAGTCATGCGCCAGAAGGGCGTGACCCGAACCGAGTTTGGGCGGCTGCATCCCGGCGGATCGCTCGGTGCGCGGCTCAAGCCCGTGCGACGACTGATGCACGGCGGCAAGTCACTGCCGCTGATCCGCGACGACAGCTCGATGCACGCCGCGGTGGTCGAGATGTCCGCCAAGCGCCTCGGCGTCGTCGGAGTTACAGATAGCGGCGGTTATCTGGTCGGGGTGATCACTGACGGCGACCTTCGCCGCAATATTGAACGAGGCCTCGATCATACTGCTGCCGATTTCATGACCCGTAATCCGAAGTCGGTAGGCCCTGATGACCTGGTCGACGATGCGCTCGCCTTATTCGACGAGTACAGGATCACGTCATTGTTCGTGGTCGAGAGTGACGATGCGGGTCGGAAGCCCGTTGGCGTCCTGCACATCCATGATTTGCCGGCGGCGCGATGAACGCCGTCATCCTGATCCCGGCGCGCTACCAGTCATCGCGCTATCCTGGAAAACCGCTGGTACCGCTAAAGGGTGCTGGGGGAATCGCCAAGCCGTTGATCCAGCGCACTGTCGAAGCCGCACGACGGGTTCGCGGCGTCGCAGGTGTGTTCGTGGTGACAGACGACGAGCGGATCGCCGAAGCCTGCGGCTCCGCTAAGGTTGGCGTCATCATGACCTCGCCCGAATGCCGCAACGGTACCGAGCGCTGCGCGGAGGCCCTGGTTTCGCTCCACGAGCCGGATCTCATCATCAACTTCCAGGGCGACGCGCTGCTCACGCCGGCCGGGTTCGTCGAAGCGCTGATCGGACGAATGGAGCATGATCGCGATGCGCTCGTCGCGACACCCGCGATGCGGCTGAGGAGCGACGAGGTTCGCGCGCTCCAGGCCGAAGAGGCCGCCGGTCGCGTCGGTGGCACTTCCGTCGTCACCGACAATCAGGGCCGAGCGCTCTATTTTTCGAAGCGGTTGATCCCGCATCTGCCGCCAGGCGCGCTGGAGAGCGAGATGTCTCCGGTAAGGCTGCACGTCGGGGTCTATGCCTATCGACCGCAGGCGCTTGAGCTTTACGCCTCGACGCCGGTCAGCGAGCTCGAGACGCTCGAGGGGCTCGAGCAATTGCGCTTCCTCTCCGCCGGCCTGCCTGTGGCTGTGGTCGATGTGGCGACGCCGCCGTTCGCCTTGCGGGAACTCAACAATCCCGAGGACGTGGCGCCGATCGAGCGGGCGCTCGCAGAGGCCGGCCTCGAGTGAGCTATCTCGACGCGCTAGACCCCAAATATCGGCTGATCCTGTGTGACGTCTGGGGCGTCGTTCATGACGGGGTGACCCTCTATCCGGGCGCCGCGCGCCGGTTGGGGCAGTGGCGGGCCGAAGGCCGCTGCATTGTCCTGATCACTAACGCGCCTCGCACCGCCGACGCGGTAGAGCAGCAGCTCGGGCGGATCGGCTTGCCGCACGAGGCCTACGACTTTGTGGCAACCAGCGGCGAAGCGGGCATCGAAGCGCTAAATGCGATCGACCATCCGGTCGGCTTTGTCGGAACGGCTGGCGACCGTGTCATCCTGGAGGGCAGGGGCGTCCGCATTGCGGAAGGCGAGGACTTCACCGACCTCGCGTGCACAGGAGTGACTGAGGAGCGACCCATTCCCGAGGACTATCGCGGGGATCTCGAACGCTGGGCGGAACGCGACGTCCACATGCACTGCCTCAACCCTGACCGCGTCGTGATCCGCGGCGGTATTCCTGAAGCCTGCGCCGGAGCGATCGCCGATCTTTACCAGGGGTTGGGCGGACGCGTGACATGGTACGGCAAGCCGCACGAGGCGATTTACCGCCACGCGCTCCATTGTGCCGGCGACCCGCCGAGGGGCGAGGTGCTGGCGGTCGGCGACGGTCTGCAGACCGATGTTCTCGGCGCGGCGCGGATGGGATTCGACACGATCTTCGTCACTGGCGGCATCAATGCCGGGAAGCCGTTTCCTGAGGATTTCGCATTACAAAACGGTCTCGACGACTGGCGCCCGGTGGCGGTCGTCGATTCCCTCGCCTAGATAGCACCGATGCAATTGCTTGGACGCGAGATCGGGCTCGACCAGCCCCTGTTCCTGATCGCAGGACCCTGCGTGGTCGAAAGCGAGGAGCTCCAACTGCGGACGGCCGAGCGGTTGAAGGGCATCACGGATCGGCTTGGCGTCCACTTCATCTTCAAGTCGAGCTTCGACAAGGCCAACCGTAGCAGCGACAAAAGCTTTCGCGGCCCTGGCATGGATGAGGGCTTGCGCATTCTCGAGAAGGTGAAGCGCGAGCTTGACTTGGCGGTCCTGACCGACGTCCACGACATCCCGCAGATTGCGCCCGTCGCCGAGGTCGTAGACGTCCTCCAGACTCCGGCGTTCCTCGCGCGGCAGACCGATTTCATCCATGCGGTTGCTGCTTCGGGCAAACCTGTGAACATCAAGAAGGCGCAGTTCATGGCCCCGCACGACATGGTCAACGTGGTCGACAAGGCGCGCACCGCCGCCCAGGCTGCCGGCATTAACGAAGAAACGATCATGGTTTGCGAACGGGGCGCTTCATTTGGCTACAACAACCTCGTCAGTGACATGCGTAGTCTTGCGATTATGCGCGAAACCGGCTGTCCAGTAGTGTTCGACGCGACGCACAGCGTACAGCTTCCGGGCGGGCAGGGAACCAGCTCAGGTGGTCAACGCGAATTCGTCCCCGTGCTGGCGCGTGCTGCGGTCGCCACCGGAATATCCGGCATCTTCATGGAGACGCATCCCGATCCGGTGAACGCGAAGTCGGACGGCCCGAATGCCTGGCCTCTCGAACGCATGGAGAGCCTCCTCGAAACCTTGGTCTACGTCGATCGCTTCGTGAAGGAGCGGGGCTTCGAGGAAGCGAGCCTTTAGATGGTTCTCGGCCGCACGCGGCGGTGCTCACCGCGTAGGTACAGCAGCATCGTTCCGGTATTTACGAGGTTCGCGAGTACCAGCGAGATGGCAGCTCCGGCGACATTCCACCGCCATGCCAGTGGAGCGATGGTGACGAAGAAGACGGCGCTGCCAAGCAGCTTGGCTTTCAGCGGCCCATCGGATCGGTCGAGGGCATAGAGCATCGGAGTCAACGGGAAACTGAAGATGCCCAGGAAGGGAATGACGGTCAGGATGAGGAGCGGCTCGTAGGCGCCGACGAAGGCCTTACCGAAGATCAGCGCCACCAGCGGCCTGCCCCCAAAGACCAACCCGATGATCGCCAGCAGCATGACTCCTCCGACCAGTGCGGATCCGCGAAGCATAAGCTTCCAGGGGTGCTTCGAGGTAAGGTCCATGCGCATGACCTCAGGGTAGAACGCCTTCCCAAGCAGGTCGGCTGGCTTCTGGGCGCTGTCGGCGATGGTAGATGCGACCCTGAAAAACGCCGCACCGGCGGGGCCGAGCAGCGCGCCGACAACTAGCCGGCCGATCGGGCCCCAGACTGCCTGGACACTGGTCGCCAGGTTGACATCTATTGCGAACCGCCAAGCACCAGGTAGTGTTGTCGGCTTCAAGGTCGGGCGAATGCCTTCGAGAAGACCATGTCGCTTCAACTCACGCCAAGCGAGCCACCAAGGGTAGATCTGCCCTGCTAGTTCTGTGACGTACCAGATGACGACATAGGTCGCGAAGCCGGCCCCGGCGAAGAAGGCGATCCCTGCAAGGATCGCCCGGCTGATCGGCATCAAGGTGCCCGACCAGCTTATGAGGTCGAAGCGGTCGAGCACACGCAATGCACCGTCGGGCGTCGCCGAGGTCATCAACGGCAGCATGGTGCAATAAAATATCGCCAACCACAGGTACTGTGAGCTGATCCCGACCCAGCCCGCGATGAAAGGCAAAATCGCTACTCCAAGCAGCAGCCCGAAAATGCCACTGACCATGTCGAGAGAGAACGCGAAGCCCGTCGCCACCTTAAAATGCTCGGGGTCACCGCGGGCGACGCCATGACCGCCATAGCGAACGATGATCTGCCACGACTGGAATTTGACGATTCCATTCACCGCTTTGACGTAGCTGGTGATCAGGATCAGGGTACCGAACATCAGCACGCCGAGCCCGCGCCCGGCAAAAGCCAGCGTAGCGACGCCGCACAAGGCAGCGACGATCTTCGACACTCCGAGATAGCTGCTGTTCTTTAGCAGCGAACGCAGGTGCTGGTCTTTGAACCAGTGTTTCATCGGCCCGCTCGACTAAACGAGCGGACCGATACTGTCGCCTGACATTTTGGTCAGATCAGGCTGGTTCCGGCACGCGCTGCTGGATCACCTTGTCGGCGAGCGGGCCGTTCAACTCGGCCAAATGGTCAAACTCAGCCTCGTAGGTCGCGAGGCCCTGGCTCTGGGACCGAAGCTCCGCCTCCAGACCCGAAAGCTCCGCTTCGGGAATGAGCGCGTCGATCCGATCCCAGCCGGTCCACCCGTCGCGCGGTCCCATGCCCAGCATCTGTCCGCGCCGACCGGCGACGGCCGATGTGATGCGGCTCGTGGCGTTCGACGGGCAAACGACGCTCAATTTGTGCATCGGCTCAAGCAGATGAGGCTGGGCAGCACTCAGCGCCTCCTGCATGGCGATGCGGCCCGCGAGCCTAAACGCCAGCTCCGAGCTGTCGACGCTGTGGTAGCTGCCATCGATGAGGGTCACCGCACAATCGACGACCTGGAAGCCGAGCGGTCCCTTGACCATCGCTTCGCGCACGCCGTCCTCGACCGCCGGGATCCATTGCTTTGGAACCGAGCCGCCGTGAATCTTCTCTTCGAACACAAAGCCCGAACCGCGAGGGAGCGGCTTGACCTCGATGATCACGTCCCCGAACTGGCCGTGACCTCCCGATTGCTTCTTATGGCGGCCCTTCTGGGTGACGTGCTTGCGGATGGATTCGCGATAGCCGACGGTCGGCGTATGGCTCTTCACCTCGACGCCGTACCGGCGCTTGAGGCGCCCGATCACGGTATTGAGATGCTCGTCATTGACGCCGCGCAGCCGAATCTCGTGGTTCGCGTCGTCATGCTCGACGATCAGTGCGGAATCCTCTTCGGCAAGGCGATGGAGCGCGCCTGAAAGCTTCACGTCGTCCTTGCGGTCGGCCGGTTCGATGGCGATCGCGCAGTTGCGGGCCGGATAGTCGATCTCGACCGGCGACGGCAGCTTGCCCGCGCTCAGCCATTCGCCAGCTTTCACCTCGTCGATCTTGGCCACTGCTACGACATCGCCGTCTCGCGCTTCGGAGACTTTGATCGTCTTCTCGCCCTGAACGGTGAACATGGCGCCGAGTCGGGCGTGCTCGCCGCCACCCGCCTTGAGGTCAGAGCCTTCCTTGATGCTGCCGCCGAGCGTGCGCACAAGCGCCAGCCGTCCGATCGAGCCGTGCAAAACTTTGAAGACGAACATGGATGGATCGGAAACGCTGAGGCGATTGGCTGCCGCCTGCGGCCCAGGAACCTCGTGCCGCATCGCCTTGAGCAGGCGGCGGACTCCCCATGAGCTGATCGCGGAGCCGAACATCAGCGACACGCCCAGATTGTCACCTGTTTCGCGCGCGAGGTCCTGGAGCACCTTTTCGCGCGGCGGCGCTTTATCCATCAGCAATTGTTCGAGGAGCTCGTCGTCATGGTCCGCGAGCTTCTCGAGCAACTGCGTTCGGGCTTCGACCTCACGGTCGTGAAGTTCGGCCGGGATCTCGATCCGCTCCGAGGGCTTTCCAGCCTGGTATTTGAACGCATATTCGAGCGCGAGGTCGACGAAGCCGCTGATCTTCTCGCCGTCCCAAATCGGAATTTGACGCGCGATGAGGGGAGATACGCTCATCGGCTGAAGCGCGGTCAACAAGTCACGGATCCGGCCATGCGCCTGGTCGATCCGGTTGACGAAAATGAGGTGCGGAATGCCGAGCTCGTCGAGCGCCCGGAGTGCGGGGGCGGCTAGGGCGGCCCGGTTGGGGTCGGGATCGACAACCACGATCGCCACATCGGCGATGGCGAGGGCCTTTGCGCCGTCGGCGGCAAAGCCGATCGATCCGGGGCAATCGAGGATGGCGAAGGAATCGCCGAGATATTGGAAGTTGTAGAGGTTGATTTCGGTCGAGCCGCCGCGCTGGCGGCTTTCGGGGCTCGAATCGCCGATGCTGGAGCCATTGGCGGTCGATCCCAGTCGATCGGTCGCGCCGGCTGCGAACAGCATCGCTTCTGCCAGGCTGGTTTTTCCTGCGCCGGCGGGTCCCACCAGCGCAATTACTCGGGTGCCTTTGGATGGTTGTCCGGCCATGCGACTCTCCCTTCGTGCCGTTGCAGGCGCGCGAGTCGCACAGAGAGGCGCTCGGGCGCCGCTGTTGAATTTTTCACCGTCCGCCTGTTTTCGGCGCTTTGCAAGAGGGGAACGGCGGAGGGTGAGCCGTGTTGGACGCGCGAGGAGTTCATCATGGCGAGTATTGCCGATCGAGCGGCCAAGGCAGCGACTGCCAAGCCTGGCGAAAAGGGACGCGAGGCGCGGACGCCGGCCCAGATTCCAGCGCCAGGCTGGAAGGAAATCGCCTTCCGGACCTGGAAGGAATCGTCGAAGGATAACGTCTCGCTTGTTGCCGCGGGCGCGGCTTTTTACGGCTTCCTGGCGATGGTGCCGCTGCTCGGTGCCACCGTCCTGACCTATGGCCTGGTCGCAAGCCCGCAGACCGTCCTTCACAATGTGTCGTCGCTCGCCACGATGCTGCCGCAGGACGTCGCCAAACTGATTGGCGATCAGTTGCTCAATGTCGTGAGGACGTCGGGCGGCAAAAAGGGCCTGGGCGTCTTTCTCGCGCTCGCCATCGCCTTGTGGGGGGCTCGCAACGCGGCGGGCTCCCTGATCATCGCTCTGAACATCGCCTATGAGGAAGAAGAGAAGCGCGGGTGGGTGAAGGTCACCTTGCTATCGCTTGCCATCACGGTGGCCGCGGTCGTGCTCGGGATGCTGGGCGCCGCCGTGGTTGGAGCAATGGCCGCAGCCGAGAAACTGCTGCCGAGCCTCGGCGCGGTCGGCGTGATCGCCGGCAAGGTCCTGGCTTACGTCTTGCTGGCAGGCGCCGCTGCTGCCGCGGCCGCGACGCTCTATCGGTACGGGCCGTCTCGCGCGAAAGCGAAGTGGACCTGGATCACGCCCGGCTCGGTCCTGTTCGCGATTGGCTGGGTCGTTCTGACGCTCGGCTTCGGCTTCTACGTGGCTAACTTCGGCAAATATAATGTCACCTACGGTTCGCTCGGCGGCGTGATGGTGTTGCTGACGTGGCTCTACCTTTCGAGCTTCATTTTGCTGTTCGGCGGCGAGTTCAATTCGGAGGTCGAGCACCAGACCGCGCGCGACACGACCGCCGACACGAAGGAGAAACTGCTTGGCGCTCGCGGCGCCTGGTCGGCGGACCACGTCGCCGACGGACCGGACGACGAGGGAAAGGAGGCTGGACGAACCGACGATCAGCCGCTCTCGGACAATCCTGGCGCGAGACAGCAGCCGCCCCGCCGAGGCACGCCGCTCGGGAGCGACCATCCTTATGTTGTGGCAAGAGCGGCCAATCGCGTCGCGAGCCTGGCGGGGCTTCGCCACGTTGGAATGGTCTCGGCGGCGTTGTCGACGCTTGGATTGTCGATGCTCCGGCGGCGCGGAAGAGCAGCCGCCGGTACGGCGCTATTAGCCGGAGCGGTCGGTTTGTCGCTGCTTAGGCGGGATGATTAAGCGGCGGGAAGCAGGCGGCGCTCGCCAGCGAGGCGCAGAAGGCCTGCCTGCAGCTTTTCAAACGCGCGCACCTCGATCTGACGAATTCGCTCGCGGCTGACGCCATAAACTTGGCTCAGCTCCTCGAGCGTCTTCGGCTCGTCCGCGAGACGGCGCTCCATCAGGATGTGCTTTTCGCGATCGTTGAGGCCTTCGAGCGCAGTCATCAGCAGGTCGTGACGAACGCGGCTTTCTTCGTCCTCAGCGATCGCTTCGTCCTGAAGCGGGCCGCTGTCGACCAGGAAGTCCTGCCACTGGCCTTCGCCGCCCTCGTCGCCCTTTAGCGGCGCGTTGAGGCTGGTGTCGCCGCCCATGCCCATGCGGCGGTTCATCGAGACCACTTCTTCCTCGGTAACGCCAAGGTCGGTGGCGATCTTCTTGACCGCTTCGGGCTTGAGGTCTCCTTCCTCGAACGCGTCGATCTGATTCTTCATCCGGCGGAGGTTGAAGAACAATTTCTTCTGCGCCGCGGTGGTGCCCATCTTCACCAGGCTCCACGAGCGCAGGATGAATTCCTGGATCGAGGCTCGGATCCACCACATCGCGTAGGTCGCGAGGCGGAAGCCGCGATCGGGCTCGAACTTTTTCACGCCTTGCATAAGGCCGATATTGCCCTCGCTGATCAGTTCGCTGACCGGCAGGCCATAGCCGCGGTAGCCCATGGCGATCTTCGCCACGAGGCGGAGGTGCGAATTGACCAGCTTGGCCGCCGCGTCTGTGTCGCCATGCTCGCGCCAGCGCTTAGCGAGCATATACTCTTCCTCCGGCGAGAGGATCGGAAACTTCTTGATCTCCGCGAGATAGCGGTTGAGTCCGGCCTCCCCACCGGACGAGGGGAGCGAGACAATCCCTTTTTGCGTAGCCATTCTAGACGTCTTTCTCCCTTTTGCAGGGCGCCTTTCTGCGGGCCCTAGCGAGTTAAATCCTATACACCAAGTGCGTTGAACAGTTCCTGCATGTCCGGCGGCATGGGACTTGAGAACGACAGCCTGCGTTTTGTCACCGGATGGACGAATTCCAGCGCTGCCGCGTGTAGCGCCTGCCGCTGGAACTGCAGTTCCTTCAATATCTTGCCGTGCGTCCTACCCGAGCGGCCATAGACCGGGTCGCCAACCAGGGGATGGCCGATCGAAGCCATGTGGACCCGCACTTGGTGGGTCCGGCCGGTCTCGAGGCGGCATTCGACGAGCGCTGCGTCCTCCAGGATTTCGAGGCGCTTCCAGTGCGTTATCGCGCGCTTGCCGCGTCCGCTTTCAACGATCGCGATCTTCTTACGGTTCGCCGATGAGCGCGCCACCGCCGCATCGACGGTGCCGTGGCTTGCCTTGGAAACGCCGTTGACGATCGCGAGGTAACGCCTTCCGATCGAATGCGCCGCGAATTGCTTCGCTAGCCCCTCGTGGGCGACGTCGGTCTTCGCGACCACCAGGAGGCCCGACGTGTCTTTGTCGATCCGGTGCACGATGCCCGGCCGCGCTACCCCCCCAATGCCCGACAGCTTGCCCGCACAATGGTGGAGCAGGGCGTTGACCAGCGTCCCGTCGAGATTGCCCGCGGCCGGATGGACGACGAGCCCGGCGGGCTTGTCGATAACGAGCAGATGATCGTCCTCGAAGACAATATTGAGCGGGATGTTCTGCGGCTCGTTATGCGCGGGCCTCGGCTCGGGCACCGCGATCCGCAAGGCTTCTTCGCCCTGCACCTTGAGCGCGGGATCCCGAATCTCCGTGCCGCCGGATACGACTGCGCCACTCTTGATCAGGGCCTTCATCCGTTCCCGCGACAGTGTGGGGACCGCCGCCGCAAGTGCGCGGTCAAGCCGCCAGCCGGCATGGGCGGCGTCCAGGCGCACATCGATCGTCTGAATTCCCCCCATCCATCACCTCATATGGGAATTGCGGCTGTTGCCTTCAATGTGGGGGTGCTTGCGCCGGGTGAAACTCTGCCCCATCAACGGCTTGCGATGAAACCCGTCGATTTTGCCAGTCTGCTCTGTTCGCGCCTCTGTCATGACCTGATGTCTCCCGTTGGCGCTCTCAATAACGGCATCGAGCTGCTCGCCGACGAGACCGACCCGGAGATGCGCGAAAAGTGCTTGGAGTTGCTTGCTGACAGCGCGCGGGCATCCGCCAACAAGTTGAAGTTCTTTCGTCTCGCTTTTGGAGCTGCTGGCGGCTTCGGAGAGGAAATTGACACGCACGAAGCGGAAATCGCCCTCGAAGGCCTGTTCGGGGCCGAGCGGCGTATCCAGCTTGGCTGGGCAGTCAGCGAGGAGAAGCTCCCCAAGGACGCGGTAAAACTACTTCTCAACCTCGCGATGCTGGCCGGCGATGCTTTGGTTCGCGGTGGCCGGCTCGACGTCGGCGCTGAACTGCAGAGTGAAGAGATCGAACTGGCGGTGCGTGCTGAGGGCCCGCGTATCCTGCTCGATCCCGCGCTCCGTGAGGCGCTCGAAAGCGGTGGTGGAGGGCAGCTGGAGCCTCGCGCGGCGGGGGCTTGGCTCGCGCATACCCTAATCGACGGGGTCGGTGGCTCGATTCAGCTTTCCGACCCTGCGGCTGATACTCTTTTGATAGGTGCTCGTCTCCCGAGACAGGGATAACGCCGCGTTAACTCCTGCTGGGCATAAGCGACCCCTGAAGCCGGGGGATATCGCGCGCCGTGGACGACCTGATTGCCGATTTCGTAGCCGAATGCCGCGAGATGCTCGAAGCCCTTGGCGGGGAAATCGTCGCGTGGGAGGCGCAGCCCGACGACCGGGCCCGGCTCGATAGCATTTTCCGCTTCGTACATACGGTGAAGGGCAATTGCGGCTTCTTTGACTTTCCGCGGCTGGAAGCGCTCAGCCACGCGGCCGAGGATGCGCTCGCCGATGTCCGGGCCAACCGCCGTCACGCCGACCCGGCACTCGTCAGCGCCGTCCTCGCGATCATCGACCGCATCAGCGAGATGGTCGCGGCCATCGAAGCCGGCGAGGAGATGCCCGGTGGAGACGACACGGCCTTGATTCACGCGCTCGAACCCGGAGCGGAGGGCGTTGCTGCTCCCGTTGCGGCCGCGGTCGTGGACGGCACTATCAAATCCTCGTCCGCGCCTCGCACGATCCGGTTGTCGGTGGAGCTGCTCGACCGCGTGATGAGCACCGTTTCCGACATGGTCCTCGCCCGCAACGAGCTTGCCCGCCGCCTGCGCGAATCCGAATCCGATGTTCCAGTCGACGGAGCGTTCGAACGCCTTTCGTCGATCATCGCGGAGATGCGCGATGCCATCACCCGCACGCGGATGCAGCGGATCGAAAACCTGTTCGTCGGCCTGCCACGGATGGTCCGCGACCTCTGCGCCGAGCTCGGCAAGCAGGTTCTGGTGGATATCGAAGGCGGCGACGTCGAGCTCGATCGCGAGATGATCGAAATGATCCGCGATCCCCTGACGCATATCATTCGTAATGCGGTCGACCACGGGATCGAGAAGCCCGCCGAGCGGCTGAAGGCCGGCAAGCGTGAGATCGGCGTCCTGGCCGTCGCGGCGCGTCAGTCGGGCAACCAGATCCTCATCGACATCCACGACGACGGGCGTGGCATCGACGGCAAGAAGCTCGTTGAGAAGGCGTTGTCCAACGGCGTCATCTCCAAGGAGGATGCTACCCAGCTTTCGCATCGTGACCAGCTGGCGCTCATCTTTGAGGCTGGGCTGTCAACCGCACAGGCGGTGACGGCTATTTCCGGTCGCGGCGTAGGCATGGACGTCGTCCGCTCGAACATCGAGCGCATCGGCGGCATCGTCGAGGTCGACAGCAAGATCGGCGAGGGCACTCGCATGACCCTGCGCGTCCCGCTGACGCTGACGATCATCCCGGCGCTCACGGTCTCCATCGCCGGCCAACATTTCGCCATCCCGCGCTCGGCGATCGAGGAAATTGTCCGCGCAAATGGCGAGAGCGTCACGCTCGAACATCTTGGCGGGGCAGGGGTCGCGACCATCCGCGGCAGACGCGTGCCGGAAGTCTCGCTAGCTACCATCCTCGGCCTCGACAGCGCGGTCGACGAGCAGAACCGCAGGCTCATTGTTCTTCGCCCGTCTGGTGGAGACGTTTATGCACTGTCGGTCGATCGAATCCACGACCACGAGGAGCTGGTGGTAAAGCCGGCGGCACCGGCCGTCATGGCGACTGGACTCTATGCCGGAACTACGCTGGCGGATGACGGCAGTCCGATCCTTTTGATGGATCCAACGGGCATCGCTGCCGTCGGCGGCGTGAAGCTCGAGGCCCAGGAACGAACCGCGCGTATTGCCGAAGGCCCAACCGCCGCAATCTCGAAAGCGACACCCGTCCTGCTCTTCCGCAGCCTCGACGGCGGCCGTCGCGCACTCCGTCTCGCCGTGGTTGACCGGATCGAGGAAGTGGCCACCTCAAACATCAAGAAAGCCGCCGGGCAACTTCGCGTCCAGCTCGGTGAATCGATCCTGCCCCTGGCGGGGGCTACCGCCAGCGAGATCACGGGCGACAAGGTTCGCCTGTTCCGTCTCAACGATGGCAGCCACGAGATCGGTTATGCGTTCGCCGAAGTCGTGGACTTCGCGACGATCGAACATGACATCATTCACGCCGACCAGCCGGGAGAAATCAGTGGCGTCTCTCTTATAAGTGGCGAGCCGGCAGAGCTGGTCGACGCGCACTGGCTGTTCGCCAACCATGTCGGTGCGATGCCGCAAGCTTCCGAGCAAATGATCTGTCGCATCCCTCGGGATGACACCTGGATGCAGAACATGCTCCGTCCACTCGTGGAGGCCGCCGGCTACCGAGTTGTTAGCGATGAATCTGAAGACAAAGCCGATCTCGCCATCGCAGCAAAGGGCGAGAAAGTGGCCGCGGCGGCGCATACGATCTTCCTCAGGAGCGATCCGGAGCCCGCCGGGAAGAAGGACCAAAGCATCTACCGCTATGACCGCGCTGGCCTGCTAATGGCGCTGAAGTCCGTCGCAGGAGCGCGCAAATGAACGAGCTTCTCCTCGTCGTAACCATTGCTGGTGAACGCGTCGCGCTCTCGGCCGCGGCAGTCGAATCCGTCGTCGAGCTAGAGAGCCTGATCCCAGTGCCCCGCGCGGCTCCACATGTCGCTGGCCTCTCCGCGCTGCGCAGCCGAGTCCTTACCGTTATCGATTGCATGCGCTCGCTGGAGCTTGGCGACACCGACTGCTGGAGCGGTATTCGCGAGGCTGCAGTCGTCGAGCTCGACGGACATCACTACGCCCTAATCGTCGACCTCGTTGAAGACGTCGTTGAAGCCCGCTCGGAGCCGCTGCCGGTCCGCGCTGCAATGAGCGAAGGCTGGGAGCGTGTTTCGCAGGGAATGGTCGAGACGGACGAAGGTCCGCTGCTTCTGATCGACGTCGCGGCTCTCGTTGCCGGCGTTGAAGCCAAGGTGGCAGCTTAAGCTCTTCGTTACCCTTCGCATTTAATGAGTTTGCCGTTCGGAGTGGGAAGCCAGGCATGAAAAGTTGTTTGATCGTCGACGACTCTAAGGTGATCCGGAAGGTCGCTAGGCACATCCTAGAAACCTTGGACTTTGAGGTCGAGGAAGCAGGAGACGGCCAGGAGGCCTTGTCTCGCTGTGAGCAGAAGATGCCAGACGTCGTCCTCCTCGACTGGAACATGCCGGTGATGAGCGGAATGGAATTCCTTCGGTTGCTTCGGCAGCGCGGGCATAGCGACCAGCCGAAGGTCGTGTTCTGTACCACCGAGAACGACATGGCTCACATCCGGGCCGCGCTCGAAGCGGGTGCGGACGAATATGTGATGAAGCCGTTCGACCGCGAGACGCTCCACATCAAGCTCCAGCTCGTCGGCGTCGCCTGAGAGGGCCGGCTGTGGAGCGGGCGCTCGCCAGATCGCGGGACCGCTTTCCGGATCCCCGAAACAAGACACGCAGGATCCGCCTGATGATCGTCGACGATTCGACGGTCGCCCGGGCAGTCTTGTCCCGAATGATCGAAAGCGACCCTGCGTTCGAGATCACTGCCGTTGCCGGAACCGCCGAGGATGCGATCGAAGCACTGGGCGAATGTGGCGTCGACATCGTCGTGCTCGATCTTGAAATGCCCGGCGCCGGTGGCTTGAAGTCGATCCCGCGCATCATCGCCGCCGGCGGCGGAGCGAAGGTGATGATTGTCTCCTCGCTGGCCGAAGATGGCGCCGAACAGACCGTCGCCGCGCTGGCGCTTGGCGCTCACGATACCATGCCCAAGCCGGGCGCGGGCCGGTTCAATGGTAAGTTCTCCGAGATCCTGCTCGGCAAGTTGAAGGCGCTCGGCTACGCGACCGTCGATCCACCGCCGCCCGTAGCGCCGAAAGGCGGCGTCCAGACGCTCCTTCGAGCAATGCCATCCGATCCAATCGACATACTGGCGATCGGCGCCTCGACAGGTGGCATTCACGCGCTCGGTGCACTGTTCCACGCGCTGCCGCCGATGATCGGCGTTCCGATCCTCGTGACCCAGCATCTGCCGATCCCGTTCATGAGCGTGTTCGCGCGCCAGCTTGGCGGTGTCGCGCACCGCGAGGCCTGCGTTGCGGAGGACGGCATGTCTGTGGCGCCCGATCGCATCCTGGTGGCGCCGGGAGATTCGCATCTGACGCTGGAGCCTTCTTCGTCGGGCCCGATCGTTCGGCTTACGCATGGCAGGAGCAGCAGCGGCTGCATGCCATCCGTCGATCCGATGTTTGCATCGGTTGGCGCGATGTTCGGCGCAGGCGCCCTGGGCGTGGTCCTCACCGGAATGGGCAGAGACGGGGCCGAAGGCGCATCGCGCCTGGTTGCCTGCGGCGGCTCGGTGATTGCCCAGGACGAGGCAAGCTGTGCGGTCTGGGGCATGCCCCGCGCAGTGCTCGAGGCAGGCCTCGCTTACGCCGTCCTGCCGCCGGACAAGATCGCCCGCCGCATCAGTTCGCGTATCGAGGAGCCCGCGCAGTGCAAATAAGCGATAGCTCCAGCCGAATTCTTGCCGGGCTGCTTGAAGCGAGGACCGGACAACAACTGACAATGAGCCGCCGCTGGCGGATCGAGACTGCTCTCTCAGCGCTGCTTCGCGAGCGCGGGATTGCGACGCTGGATGAGCTCATCACCATCCTCGTCATGGGTAAGGAGCCGGGCTTGTCGCAGCAGGTGATCGAGGCGCTGCTCAACAACGAAACCTATTTCTTCCGCGACCGTGCACCGTTCGACGTGCTGCAGCGCCATGCGTTGCCCGAGCTTGCCCAGCGCCGCCACAAGTCCAAGCGGATCCGCATCTGGTCGGCGGGCTGCTCGACCGGTCAGGAAGTCTATTCGCTGGCGATGTTGTTCGCCGAGGAGCCGGAGAAATGGGCCGGGTGGACGATCGACGTCCTCGGGACCGACGTCTCGACCAGCTGCATCGATCGGGCGCGGAACGGCACCTACAGCCAATTCGAAGTGCAGCGGGGCCTCGGTATCACCCAGATGATCAAGTGGTTCGAGGAATGCGCCGACGGCTGGCGGGCGGTGGAAGGCCTGCGCAAGCCGGTTCGCTTCCAGGTCCACAATCTGCTCGAGCCCGCGCCGCATCCAGGCGGGTTCGACATCGTGCTGTGCCGCAATGTCCTCCTCTACCTCAGCCCCGAGAAGAAGACGCTCGCCTTCGAGCGGATCGCGGGCGCAATGGCCGAGGACGGCTGGCTGATGTTGGGGGCCGGCGAAACGGTGATCGGCCAGACGGGCAAGCTCGGCGCGGATCATAAGGTCCGCGGCCTTTACCGCCTGCTTGGCGACGGCAGCCACATCGAGAAGCGCCAGGGCGACCGGCGGACAGCATCGGGGGGTTGACCCCACAGCCGTTCCTTGTGTCATTGCGCGCGTGGATTTGGACCTGATCGAACGGCCGTCGCCGAATTTCGACGAGCGGGAGCTGCCCGTTTCGATGATCGTCCTCCACTATACTGGAATGCCCGACGGCGAAGGGGCGCTCGACCGGCTGACGTCGCCTGAGGCCAAGGTGTCGTCGCACTATCTGGTCGACGAGGACGGCTCGATCTACCGATTGGTCGACGAAACCAAGCGCGCGTGGCACGCGGGAAAGTCGCGCTGGCGCGGCATCAGCGACATCAATTCGGCGAGCGTCGGGATCGAGATCGTCAATCCAGGCCACGAGTTCGGCTATCGGGCGTTTCCCGATGAGCAGATCGCGTCGGTTATTCCGCTCGTCGCCGACATCAAGGAACGCCACGGGATCGGCCGAGGCAATGTCGTCGGCCATTCCGACGTCGCCCCGGCCCGCAAGGAAGACCCGGGTGAGCTCTTTCCCTGGCATGCGCTGGCGAAGCGGCGCCTCGCGCTGCCCAGTCCGACGCGTGACCTGATCGACCCATACTGGACCGACGCTGGCTTCCTGCTCGCGCTCGAACGGTTCGGTTATGATGTGACCGACGCGCAAAAGGCGGTGATCGCTTTTCAGCGGCGCTTCCGCCCCGACCTGATCGACGGGATCATCGACGGCGAGTGCCGGGCCAAATTGCTCGCCCTGTTGCTGCCGAGGCCGCAGTAACTTCACTATTTTCACAAGGTGCGGCGCCATTTTGTGTGAAGTTAGGCTTCGGAGATCCTTGCTGTAACAATTTACAGTGTGGCCGCGTCGCCAGTCACGCATCGCCGGAAAAGTGGAAGAATCGGGTCTCCCTCGACTTCCTCCACTTCGTCACTTTTGGATCGAGGTTGAGCGGTAGGAAGGGTGCCTGCATTCGTCAGTTTAAGGCACATGTTGCCGCCTGTAGGACAGGATTTTTTTGCGACGTCAGAATGTCCGTTTTCGACCCAAAGC
>JAFBAM010000197.1 GCA_019247755.1 Sphingomonas sp. | reverse complement strand
TGGCGGCGCTGACCATGGACCTGCTCGACGAGGGCACGTCCAAGCTCAGCTCGCAGCAGGTCGCGGAGACCGAGGAGCGGCTGGGCGCCGACGTCAGCACCAGCAATGGTGCGGACCGCTCGTACGTTATGCTGAACGCGCTGTCGGCGAACCTCGCGCCCTCGCTCGACCTGATGAGCGATGTTGTGAAGGATGCCGCTTTCCGTGAGGGCGACCTGGACCGTGTTCGTGCGGGCACGCTGACCAGCATCGCGCAGACGCAGAAGGACCCGACGCGGGTGGCGAGGCGCCTTCTGCCGGTCGTGCTTTATGGCCCGAACCATCCCTATGGCGGCCCGGGCGGCGGCGATCCGAAGGCAATCGAGAAGTTGACCCGCGCCGATTTGGTAGCGTTCCAGCAGCGCTGGTTGCGGCCCGACAATGTGAAAATCTTCGTCGTCTCGGACCGGCCGATCGCCGAGGTCCAGCCGCTGCTCGAGGCGAGGTTCGGCCAGTGGGCGCCGCCCGCGACGGCGAAGGGCGTGAAGAACTTCCCGGCGGCGCTGCCGCGGCCAACGAGCCCTAAAATACTGCTGATCAACCGGCCTGGGGCGCCGCAGTCGAGCATCGTCGGCGGGCAGCTGATGCCGATCGACCCCAAGAGTGACATCGTGCCGTTCGATGCTGCCAACGATGCGCTGGGCGGTGACTTCACAGCCCGGCTCAACATGGACCTGCGTGAAGACAAGGGTTGGTCCTATGGCGTGGGAGGCAACGAGGCCGTCATGCTGCACGCGGTGCCTTACATCGTATCGGCGCCGGTCCAGGCGGACCGGACGGGAGATTCACTGGCCGAGCTCAACCGGCAAATCACGGAGTTCCTGACGACCAAGGGCGTGACCCAGGAGGAGCGTGACCGCGTGGTGACGAAGAGCATCAATCAGCTGCCCGGCCAGTTCGAGACCTCGGGCGCCGTGCTGGGCGCGCTGATGGACATCGACATGCTCGGCAAGCCCGACAATTATTATGAGACGCTGGCGCCCGAGTA
Organism: Sphingomonas sp.; assembly: GCA_019247755.1. GTDB lineage: Bacteria > Pseudomonadota > Alphaproteobacteria > Sphingomonadales > Sphingomonadaceae > Sphingomicrobium. The sequence continues at coordinate 8,638 of JAFBAM010000197.1, read as the reverse complement.
TCGCAGTCTTACGACCGAAAAACTCGACCAGGCGGCGCGAGCAGCGATGGACCCGAAGGGCTTCACCTGGATCGTGGTCGGCGATGCGGCAAAGGTCCGGCCACAGCTCGAGAAGCTGGGAATCCCGATCGAGGTTATCGAGGCGCCGTAAAGGGCAACGCCCGGCGTGTTCCCCTGCACCGGGCGTCACTTGGTGAGTTAGCGGTTAAACTCCAGCACTTCGGTCGGCGAGCCCTTCATGCCGACATATGTGCGCTTCAGCGTGAGGTGCTTGCCGTCCGCGGTGACGCTCGCGTCGGTAACCACCATCGTCTTGCCCTTGAGGCTCGAAGTCGCCTTCAAGGCATGCTCGTTCACCGCCGTGATGGCGATGCTGTCGCCGTTGGCGTTGCCGACCATCGGGTAATTCTTGCCATCCAGAGCAGCTGAATAGGTGAAGGTCGTGTCCTTGCCGGCCCCATTCTTGAACGTCGACTTCATCGTCAGCTTTCCGTCTGCCCAACTATAGGTCCTCGTCTCGCTCTGCTCCTTGCCTGGAGCAGCCCATTTCGACTTGGCGGCATCGAGATGCCAGGTGCCGGTCCACGCCTTGGCGTCAATGCCGGCCGCGCTTGCGACCTGGGTAATGGCAAGCGTCGCGGCAGCGAAGGCGAGTATAAGCTTCTTGTGTCGAATCATGTCTTAGTCCCCCGGATCAGAGACACAGGCCGTCGATACGACTCAGATTCGGCGGCGGCGCCTTATACGCCGACGCGAAACGGCATTAAGTCCGCTTCCGATAGGGATCAGCGAATCACGCGCGTGACGTGGCCCATCTTGCGGCCGGGGCGAGCCTCGCCCTTGTCGTAGATGTGGACGTGGGCACCGCGCTCCGCGACCAGTTCGGGCCAGCGCTCAATCTCCGGTCCGATGAGATTTTCCATCACGGCATGCCCGCGGATCAGTCCGGTCACGCCGGGCGGGAGGTCGCAGATCGCGCGGATGTGCTGCTCGAACTGCGACGTCACCGCGCCTTCGATCGTCCAGTGGCCGCTGTTGTGGACGCGCGGCGCGATCTCGTTGACGACCGGGCCTTGGGCGCTGGCGAAGAACTCGACGGTCAGCACGCCGACGTGGCCCAAGGCCTCGGCGATCTTCAGCGCGGCGGTGCGTGCTGACGGGACCTGCTGGGCCACGAGGTGACTGCAGGGGACGGTCGAGCGGCGCAGGATGCCATCGCGATGCTCGTTCTCGGGCGAGTCCCAGAAGACGTGGCGCCCGTCCGCCCAGCGGGCGATGATGACCGAAAATTCGGCGGCGAAGGCGACGCCGGCCTCGGCCACCGCCGGTTCCTCGCCGATCGCGCTCCAGGCTTCAGCGGCCTCGGCTTCGGAGCGAATCCACGCCTGCCCCTTGCCGTCGTAGCCGTATCGGCGGGTCTTGAGGACCAGGGGAATCCGCAGCTGCCCGATGGTCTCCTCGACGTCGCCGAGGCTCGCGACCGCGCGCCATGGCGCAACCCGGCCGCCGCATTTTTCGATGAACTCTTTTTCCTGCGCCCGGTCCTGCGCGGCCTCAAGCGAGCGGACCCCCGGACTGAGCTTGTCGCCCAGGACTTTCAGCGGTTCGACCGGGACATTCTCGAACTCGTAGGTCGCGACGTCGACGCTTTCGCCGAACCGCTGCATCGCCTCCACGCTCTCGAATGCCGCGCGTGTCCGATAGGCCGCGACGTCGTCGGCGCAGCTATGTTCGTGGGGATCGTAGATGTGGGTCTTGTAGCCAAGCTGCGCGGCTGCGACCGAGAGCATGCGGCCGAGCTGGCCGCCGCCGATGATGCCGATCGTCGAGCCGGGCGGAATCATTCGGGCGCTTCGACCACCGAGCCGGTCTGCGCTTCGCGCCAGGCCTCGAGCCGCCCAGCCAGCGCTTCGTCCTGCGTTGCGAGCATGGCGGCAGCGAGCAGCGCCGAGTTGATGGCGCCGGACTTTCCGATCGCCAGCGTGCCCACCGGAATGCCGGCCGGCATCTGGACGATCGACAGCAGGCTATCCATGCCTTTCAGCGCCTGGGTCTCGATCGGGACGCCGAGCACCGGCAGCGACGTCATCGATGCGGTCATGCCCGGCAGGTGGGCCGCCCCGCCTGCGCCGGCGATCACGACCTTCAACCCGCGCTCTTTCGCCGAATGGGCATAATCGTAGAGCCGCTTGGGGGTCCGATGCGCGGAGACGACCTTGGTCTCGTGCGCCACGCCCAGCTGGTCGAGCGTCTCGGCGGCATGACGCATCGTTTCCCAATCGGACTTGCTACCCATGATGATGCCGACCAGCGGCTTCGTCATCGTCCCGCCTTGAACCAGTTGTAGGATGCCGCTCGTTTAGGGGGCCGATTCTGCCTAGGCAATCGGAGCTTTGTGCACACGAATCGCGTTATGAATCGAATGTGTAAAAGTTCCCGCATTTTCAGGGCAGTAGAATCGCGCTATGGAAGTCGAACAGGCAAGAGCGAGGGCTCGGGGCAAATGTCTGATCAAGTGACCGACGTCATTGACGTCGAAGATCGTGAACGGCTGATTGAAGAGATCAGTTTACTGAGGGGCAAGGTCGCGCGCCTGCAGGAGCGCGTCGAGCAGCTTGACCAGCTGGCGCACCAGGATTCGCTAATCGACGTACCCAACCGCCGCGGGTTCATGCGTGAGCTCGAACGGTTGATCGCCAGGGTCGACCGGTACGCGCTGAACGGGGCGATGCTGTTCGTCGACGTCGACGGCCTGAAAATGATCAATGACACATTCGGGCACCGTGCCGGGGATGAAGCCCTGGTGCAGATTGCCGACCTGTTGTCGAAGGGCGTTCGCCACAGCGACGTGGTGGCGCGAATCGGCGGCGACGAGTTCGGCATCCTGCTGGAATGCGCCGACGAGGGCAGCGCCCAGGAAACCGCGGCTCGGCTTATCGATCAGATCTCGGCCTGCGAGTTCACGCACGACGGCGAGACGCTGCCGCTCAGCGTGGCGATCGGCGTCGGAATGATCGATGCGCTCGACACGGCCGAAGCAGTCATGGAGCGCGCCGACGAGGCGATGTACCGGCGGAAGGCCGCGGCCTAAGCTTCTTCGAGATAATAGCGGCGAATCACCGACAAATCGTCGGCGAGGTCGTAGACGATCGGCTTGCCGGTCGGGATCTCGAGGCCGACGATCTCATCATCGCCGATGTTCGACAGATATTTGATGATGCCACGGAGCGAGTTGCCGTGGGCTGCGACGAGGACGCGCTTGCCCGCTGTTAGTGCAGGCGCGATTTCGCTTTCGTAATAGGGCACCGCCCGGGCGATCGTGTCCTTGAGGCTCTCGGTCTGCGGAACCTCGATCCCGGCATACCGGCGATCGCCGCTGACGTCATAGTCGCTGCCCGCATCCAGCGGCGGGGGCGGGATGTCGAAGGAGCGGCGCCAGATCTTGACCTGTTCGGCCCCGACCTTGTCGATCATCTCCTGCTTGTTGAGCCCTGTCAGCGCACCATAGTGGCGCTCGTTCAGGCGCCAGTCCTTCGTGACCGGGAGCCATAGCCGGTCCATCTCGTGCAGGACGAGATGCAGGGTCCGGATGGCGCGGGTCAGGACGCTGGTGAAGCAGCAGTCGAAGTCGACGCCCTTGTCGCGGATCAGCTTGCCAGCGGCACGCGCTTCCGCGATCCCCCGATCGCTGAGGTCGACGTCCCACCAGCCGGTGAAACGGTTTTCGAGGTTCCACTGCGACTGGCCGTGCCGCAGCAGGACTAAGGTCGGCATCAGGCCTCGACCTTCTCGCGGGTCTTCTTCTGGGTCTTGGCGGCCTTCAGCTCGGGCAGGATCGCGTGCAGTGCATCGAGGCAAGAGTAAGCCAGATATTTCGAGCGCTGCGGCGACCAGCCGTAAACCTCGTCGGGCAGGTCGAAATTGTCCTTGAACGGCATTTCGAGCGTCATCGACACGCAGCCGTAGCGCTCGGCGAGCTGGGTCGTGGACATCGACATATTGGCCTGGCCGCGAGCGGCGACTTCGTAACCTTTGCTGCGCTGGAAGTCGGGCGAGAGACGCTCGAGCGTCTCGCCGAACAGCTCGAATAGCTTCTGCTGGCGGTCGGTGTGGGAAGGGATGCCTTCGAAGCCTGCAAGGAAGTTGGCGGGGATCGCCTCGTCGCCGTGGACGTCCATCGCGAAGTCGGGCGGGTTCTGGTCCATCGCATTGCGGACTGACAGGACCTCGGGGCTCTTCTCGGCCGAAGGCGCGTGCCATTCGCGATTGAGGTTCACGCCGACGGCATTGGTGCGGAGGTGCCCGCGGCGGGAGCCATCGGGATTCATGTTGGGAACGATCCGGAAGGTGCATTCCTTGCGCAGCACGCGGGCGATGGGATCGTCCTCGTCGGTCAGCTTCTCGAGCGCCCCTTCCACCCACCACTCGGCCATCGTCTCGCCCGGATGTTGGCGTGCGTAGAGCCAGACGCTCAGCGCGCCTTCGCCGATGGTCAGGCAATCAATGTCCTGGCCGTCGAGGCTCTTGCCCAGCGATCGATAGTCGACGCCATCGAGTGCCGCGGTCTGCGTGACGAGGTCGTGATGCCGCTCCATCGAGTAAGGCGCGAAGTAAGCGATCCAGACCGGATCCTGCGGCGGGGTCAGCTTGATGGCTAAGGTGCCATTCGCAAAGCTCGTCTCCGAGACGCGCACCCATTCCTCGCGGTCGAGGCTCATCACCGCTTTGTAGTCGGGCCAGCCATTGGGATAGGCCGCGCCCGCGCAATTGGTGAGCCTCAGCGTCAGCTCGCGACCGGCGCCGCCGGCGACGCGGAAGTAGAACCACTGGTAGAAATCGCTCATGTGGTCATGGACGATTTCCAGGTCGGCACTGGTGTCATCCTGGCGGACGACGCGAATGTTGCCCGCATCGAACGAGCTGGAAATGATCAGGGACATTCGAACCTTCTAACGCTGAACCCGCTGTTGCTGGCGGCTGATAGTGCCGAGGGCCTGATCAGGCAAACCGAAGCTCCGCAGTCACAGTTTGACGTCGCCATAAGCCGCTCTTACGCCAGCGGCCTGCGCCGGAGTGAGGGGGTTCAGATGAGGCTGCGTTCCGCATTGTTGATGGCGACTTTCCTGGCTTCCGGGCCCGCGCTTGCGCAGGTCGAGCACAACATCCCGATGCGCCCCTATTCGGTCGACGAGAGTTACCTGACGGGCCTCAAGTGGCGGAATATCGGTCCGAACCGCGGCGGCCGATCGATTGCAGCAGCGGGAAGCATGGCGCGTCCCAACGAATATTTTTTCGGCGCGGTCGGCGGTGGCCTCTGGAAGACGACGGACGGCGGCGCGAGCTGGAAGCCGATGACCGACAAGGACGTGGACAATAGCGCGGTCGGCGGGGTCGCCGTGTGCGAAGCCAACCCGGACGTGGTCTACTTTACCACTGGCGAGACAGAGCTTCGCGGCAACATCATGCCGGGCAACGGCGTCTACAAATCGACGGATGCGGGCAAGACCTGGAAGAGCCTTGGCCTCAAGCAGGTGCAGAATTTCTCGCGCGTCCGCATCGACCCGACGAACTGCAACACCGTCTTTGTTGGGGGCTTCGGCAAGTATAGCGGCGACAGTCCGGACCGCGGGGTCTATAAGAGCACCGACGGCGGCACGAACTGGCGCAAGGTGCTCTATCGCGACCCGAAGAGCGGCGCTGTCGACATCTCGATCGATCCGAAGAACCCGAAAGTCATCTACGCGGCCCTGTGGGAGGCGTGGCGCAAGCCCTGGGCCATGAGCTCGGGCGGGCCTGGCAGCGGCCTGTTCAAGAGCATCGACGGCGGCGAGCACTGGACCGAGCTGACGCACAATCCGGGCATGCCGGCGGGTTTGATCGGCAAGATCGGGGTCAGCGTTTCGCCCGTCGACGGCAATCGCGTCTACGCGATCATCGAGAACCGCGACGGCGGCGTGTTCGTCTCCGACGATGCAGGCGCGACCTGGCGCAGGACCAACGAGAAGCGCGACCTCCGGCAACGCGCATTTTACTACACTCGCATCACGGCCGACCCGAAGGTCAAGGACCGGGTCTACGTGACCAATGTCCAGTTCTTCCGATCGGACGATGGCGGCAAGACCTTCAAAACCAAGATCAAGGTTCCGCACGGCGACAACCACGATTTGTGGATCGCCGGCAACGACAACCAGCGGATGATCGAGGCCAATGACGGCGGCGCGAACGTCAGCGTCAACGGCGGCACGAGCTGGACGAGGGAGGATTATCCGACCGCGCAGATCTACCGCGTCACCACGACCGGCCACTTCCCCTATCTCGTGTGCGGCGCCCAGCAGGACAACACGACGATCTGCGTGCCCAGCAAGGACTGGAAGCATATGAACATCCTTGGCGGGCAGTATGGCTTTGCGGTCGGCGGCGGCGAGAGCGGCTACATCGCCAACGATCCGCTCAATCCGAACATTTATTATGCCGGCAGTTACGGCGGGAACCTGACGCGGTTCGATTACTCGAACGGCCAGGAGCGTCAGATCAACGTCGTTCCGGACAACCCGATGGGCTATTCGTCGATCGACATCGGCGAGCGGTTTCAGTGGACCTATCCGATCGTCTTCGACCCGCAGGACAAGAATGTTCTTTATGTGAGCTCCCAGCATGTCTGGCGAACGAGCAATGGCGGCCAGTCGTGGGAGAAGATCAGCCCCGACCTGACGCGTCATGACCCGGCGACGCTGGCGGCCTCGGGCGGGCCGATCACGCTCGACCAGACTGGGGTCGAGACCTACGGCACGGTTTTCGCGCTGACCCCGTCACGGCTGGAGAAGGACGTGATCTGGGCGGGCTCTGACGATGGGTTGGTGCACGTCACGCGCGACAACGGCCGGACCTGGGCCGACGTCACGCCGAAGAGCTTCCCCAAGTATCTCAAGATCACGACGATCGAGGATTCGCCGACGCGGCCGGGCACCGCGTTCCTTGCCGGGCACATGTTCTTGCTCGACGACATGCGGCCGTATTTGTTCAAAACGACAGACTACGGGAAAACCTGGTCGCCGATTACCAGAGGCATTCCGCAGGACGAGATCGTTCGGAGCGTCCGTGAAGACACGGTGCGGCCGGGTCTGCTGTTCGCCGGCACCGAGCGCGGAGTCTGGGTGTCGTTCGACGATGGGCTCAGCTGGCAGAAACTGCAGCGAAACCTGCCGGTGACGCAGGTAGCCGACCTTGCGGTCACCGACCACGACCTGGTGATCGGTACCCACGGGCGCTCCTTCTGGGTGCTCGACAATATCGACGTGCTGCGACAGCTGGACGCCAACAGCGGTAACAAGGCGGTGCACCTGTTCCGCCCGGCGCCGGCGGTCCGCGACGTCGATCCTGGCGTCATCATCGATTATTATCTGCCCAAGCCCGCGTCGAAGCTGTCGATTGAAATCGTCGATCCTTCGGGCAAGGTCGTGCGGACGTTTAACGGCGCGCCCGAAGACCCGAAGAAGAAAGAGGGCGAGGACGCCGACGATGAAGACGACGGGCCGAAGCCCGCGCCGAAGCCGGCGCTGAAGGCGGGCCTCAATCGCTACACGTGGGACATGCACTATCCGGGCTTCACCGAGTTCAAGGGCATGATCTTCTGGGCCGCGCGCAATCGTGGGCCGATGGCTCTCCCCGGCCAGTATCAGGTGCGCCTGACGGTCGACGGGAAGACGCAGGTGCAGCCGGCCGAAGTCCGGCTCGATCCGCGCGTGAAGGACGTAACTCCGGCAGACCTCCAGAAGAGGTTTGAGCTGGCTAGCCGCATCCAGGCAAAGGTAAGTCAGGCGAACGACGCCGTGCTGCTGATCCGTGGCGTTCGGGAGCAGGTCGAGGACCGGGTCAAGAAATCCAGCGACGCGGCGGTTCGCCGTACGGGCGAAGAGTTGGAGCAGAAGCTCGCCGCCATCGAGGGTCACATCTACCAGGTGCGCATCCAGAGCCGGCAAGACCCGCTCAACTATCCGATCATGCTCAACAACAAGCTGGCCGCGCTCGCCGACGTGGTTGACGGCAGCGAGGCCGCGCCGACCGACCAGGATTATTCCGTGTTCACCGATCTATCGGTGCGGTTGGACCGTGAACTAGGCGCGCTTGAACAGCTGCTTTCGAAAGAGCTGCCCGCGCTCAACGCGAAGCTTGCCGCAGCCCATCTTCCGGCCGTGGAACGCAAGGCGGAGGCCTCGGTTGAGCCGGGGATGGGTGTCCCGCCAGGGGTGACCAAGGAAGGCGAGGAGGGTGAAGACGAGGATGAGTAAGCCGAATGTCCTCGTGACGGGCGGCGCTGGCTACATTGGCAGCCACGCCGTGCTGGCCTTGCGCGAGGCCGGCTGGAACGTGTCGGTCATCGACGATCTCTCCACCGGTCACCGCCGCGTCGTGCCAGAAGAAGTTCTTTTCTTCGAAGGCAATATCGCCGACCGGCCGTTTCTCGATCGCGTGCTGCGCGAACAGCAGATCGGCGCGATCATGCATTTCGCTGGCTCGATCGTGGTGCCGGAATCGGTCGAGCAGCCGCTTAAATACTACGCGAACAACACGCTCGCGTCGCACAGCCTCCTCAGCAGCGCAGTCGATGCAGGTGTGAAGCACATCCTCTTTTCATCGA
>JAFBAM010000195.1 GCA_019247755.1 Sphingomonas sp. | reverse complement strand
GGCGACCAGGCCCACTTCCGCTCATCGCCAGAGTTCGACGGCGATACGCTCGCGCTCGCCGCAGCCCTGGTCGACGAGATGAAGCTCGGCCGCGGTAACGACCCGGACCTGCTCGCGGTCAGCCTCTCGGCCACCGACTACGTCGGTCACACCTACGGCACCGAGGGCGAGGAGATGTGCCTCCAGCTCACCGAGCTCGACCGCGAAATCGGCGATTTCCTGAAGGTACTCGACAGCCGCGGCATCAATTACTCCGTCGCCCTGACCGCCGATCATGGCGGCAAGGACGTGCCCGAGCGCGAGAAGCTAGCAGGAGTGGCGGACGCCCAGCGCGTAGATCCGGCGCTGAGCGCCAGCGCGATGGGCAAGCAGCTCGTCGCCCAGCTTGGTCTTCCGGGCGGTCCGGGCCTGCTCGGCGAGAGCAGCTTTGGCGACATGTACATCGACCGGCGTCTTCGCGCGTCGGAGCGGAGCCGGCTGCTCCGCGCCGCCGTTGCCGCCTACAAGGCGCATCCGCAGGTCGAGGCGGTGTTCACCGCTCGGCAGCTTGCGGCGACTCCTGTGCCGCACACTTCGCCGGAGACTTGGACAGTCATTCAGCGGGCTCGCGTCAGTTACTATCCCGGCCGCTCGGGCGACTTCGTCGTGATCCTCAAGAAGGACGTGACCCCGATCGCGGACACGACTCGCTACGTCGCGACGCATGGTTCCGTATGGGATTACGACCGACGGGTGCCGATCCTGTTCTGGCGGCCCGGTGCGGCCGGAACGACGATCGAGCATTCGGCCGAGACCACCGACATCCTGCCGACCCTGGCAGCGATGATCGGGCTTCCGGTCCAGGCCGGCTCGATCGACGGCCATTGCCTGAACGACGTCCCGGGCGCGGCTTGTCCTTCTCGCTAAGCATCTAAAAACACGGCCTTTTCTTTCGTAAACTGTTCAGGCATGATAGCCCACTAATGATGGTGGGGAAGGGCGCGCGTACGCGTCCGTGAGAGGGTCTGTGATGGTCAAGCGGGGACTGGTCATCGCCTTGGCAGCCGGTGTGGCGTTGAGCGGCTGCGTGCAGACCCGCCAGTACGCGGACGTCCAGTTCACCCCGCCGAGCGGCGATTACAAATTGCTCGTGCTTCGGCCCGACGTGACCGTCGGATCGCTGACTACCGGCGGCATGGTCGAGCCCCGCGCCGACTGGACGGACGAGGCCCGCCACTACATCGTCGACGCACTTCGCACCCAGCAGGCCGGCCGTGGCGGCAAGGTCACCTTCATCGAGCATCGCAACGAGCTGCCCGGCGTGGCCGCGCAGGAGCTCGCCGACGTCGAGCGGCTGAACTACGTCGTCGACCAGTCGATCGTCCTCCACAAATATCTCGGCGACTATCTGCCGACCAAGCGGGGCAAGGGCCTCGACTGGACGCTGGGGCAGGACGCCGTGAAGCTCGGCCAGAAGACCGGCTACGACTATGCGCTGTTCATGCATGCCGAGGATGCCCAGGCGTCGGGCGGGCGGATCGCACTCGGCGTGATCGGCCTCGCCGGCTGCTTCATCGGCTTTTGCGCACCCAATGTCGGCGGCCAGCAGCAGCTCGATTATGCGTCGCTCGTCGACCTAAAGACCGGCGAAGTGGTGTGGTTCAACGTCGTCATGGCGGGCAGCGAGATTCCCGGCATCAAGTTTGGGGACCTCAGGACTCCAGCGGGCGCGGCGCAGATGGTCGACCGCCTTCTCGGCCGGATGAAGCCCGGCAAAGAAGCCGCGAAGGGCGTGGTGATGACTCCCGAGGTCCCGGAGAAGCACTGATGTGCTCGCGCTGCCTTGAGCTGACGAGGCGCTCGTTGCTGCTCGGTGGCGGGGCTGCGGCAGCGGCGCCACATACGGGCACTGCTGAGGCGCGGGTGCTGCCCAGGGACATGGTCCCGCTGGTCGGGCCCGGATACAGGCCGACCGAGCGCGACGAGATCGGCCTGTGGAAGGAGATGGAGCGGGTCGAGGAGGAGATTGCGGGCTCCAACCTGCTGATCAC
>JAFBAM010000051.1 GCA_019247755.1 Sphingomonas sp. | reverse complement strand
CGCGATTATCGAGGAACTCGATGGCCTTGGTAAGCTCGGCCCCGACGAATTGCGCGCCCAGCGCCGTGCGAAGTTCCTCGCCATCGGCTGAGGGCAGGAACCGCCATAGTCATTTGCCGTTCAAAATCGCCGCGCTTTATTTCGCTTGGCGAAACGGGAGAGTGGGTCAGACCATGCGAAGAACGGTACTGTTGCTTGCCGCCGCCGCGCTGGCGATCACGCCGGCCGCCGCGCAGCAGCTGCGCTACCTCAATCCCCAAGACGTCGCAGAGGCGCAGCGCGACCATGCCGAGCTGGTACGCGAGCTCGGTGGCGCCGAAACTGGCCCTCGCGCGGCCTACGTCGAGTCAATCGGCAGGCGCGTGGCGGCGCCGTCGGGGATCGCCAATCCGGGCCAGGCGCTGCACTTCACGACCCTGAATTCGGCGGTCGAGAACGCGTTTTCGGTCCCCGGGGGCTATGTCTACATCACGCGCCAATTGATGGGCCTGATGGACGATGAGTCCCAGCTTGCCTTCGCGTTAGGCCATGAGGTGGGACACGTTGCGGCGAACCACGCCCACATTCGCGAGCAATATGCCAATCGAAACCCGTTGGGCGTTTTCGGGTCGATCATCGGAGCGATTTTCGGACCCGGAATTACCGATGTGCTCCAGGCGCGGGCCCGTCTGGATACTTTAAGCTTCTCGCGAGAGCAGGAATATCAGGCTGATACGCTGGGCCTCCGGTACATGATCGCGGCCGGTTACGACCCGGCCGGCGCATCGGGCATCCTCGCTAACCTGAGCCGAGAGGCAGCTCTCCAGGCACGCGTCCAGGGAAGAAGCAACCGGCAGACTCCGGAATGGGCGAGCACCCATCCGCTGAGCGAGAATCGCATGCAGCGGGCGCTCGCCGCGGCCCAGCAGACAGGTCGCCTGGGGCAGGGTATCCACAACCGTGACACTTTCCTCAGCGAGATCGAGGGCCTCTACGTCGACGACGATCCCGCGCAGGGCATCATCGACGGCGCGACCTTCACTCACCCCGACCTCCGCATCCAGTTCGGCGTGCCCCAGGGCTATCTGATGTCCAACGGTACCGATGCGGTGACCATTTCGGGCTCGGCCGGCAAGGCGCAATTCCGCGGTGGCGCCTTCAACGGCACCCTCGACGACGCGATCTTGCTCGCATTTCGCCAACTGACGCGCGGTCAGGCTAACTTTCCGGTGCCAGTGCCGCAGCACATCACGATCAATGGGATGCCGGCAGCCGTCACGACCGCGCAGGTCAACACCGATTCAGGACTGATCGACGCCAGCGTTGCCGCCTATCAATGGGATCCGCAGCGCATCTATTATTTCGTCATGCTGACGCCGGGCGGATACGGCGTCGCGCCGTTCGCGCCGATGATCAATTCGCTGCGGAAGATTACGCCGGCCGAAGTTGCCGCGATCCGACCCCGGGTCATCCACATCGAAACGGTGAGGCCAGGTGACTCGGTGCAGTCGCTCGCCAGCCGGATGGCCTATCGCGATTTCAAGCTGGAACGGTTCCTGTCCTTAAATGGCCTCGCGGCCAACGGCGCGCTAGCGCCGGGCCGCAAGGTCAAGCTGGTAGTCTACGGTCGTCGGAGCTGAGGGCTCGCGCTTACATGTAGTTGCTCATGGTCGACAGAAGCGTGCCCCATTTGCCGCCGACGCCGCCGCCGAGCCCCTGCATGGCGCCAATCGTTGCAACGGAAATGAGAGCCGCAATGAGCCCGTATTCGATCGCAGTTGCCCCTCGCGTATCAGCGCCGAGCCTGCGCAAATATGTCCGGATAGCGATCACGCCACCCTCCTCTGGTCCACGTCCACGTGCCCGGTTTACCTCGGCGAGGGTTAACAACTCTTGCCTCGTGACAGTTAACGCGGCTTCATCTCTCTTTCGGTGTCCAGGCGGCAAAGTGGATAGTCTGGAATATCTCAATCGTGCGGCCGTCGCTCCCTGCATCCGCGAAAGTCCGTGTGGCGGCTGCTCGCCCTGCTTTGCCGATGAAGCGGGGACGGGCGGTCATCGCGTTTGTTGCCGCCATGCTCCTCAAGTCGCGAACCAGACGATCGAGAGAGGCATAGGACACCGACACTCGATCGATATCGACAACCGGTTCGATGAAGCCGGCGTCTGACAGGAGCGGCGCGACCGCCGAAGCTTCGATCCTGGGATGGACATGCGGTGCGGCGCGGCCTCTAACGGCGTCAGCAGCCCGCATGGCGACCCTAAGTTGCGGTAGCGTGTCGCCGCCAGAAAAGGCGCCGAGCAAGAATCCATCGGGGCGCATTGCATAACGGATGAGGCGCAGCGCCAGCGGCAGGTCGTTGATGGTGTCGAGCGTACCGATCACCAGCACTAGGTCGAACGACCCCACTTCTAAAGTGCTTGAACTCTCCAATGAATGCGGCCCGCCCAATTGAACAGCGTCGGCGGCTTCGCGGAGCCGGACCTGCCAAGCCATATCTTCGCAACCAAG
>JAFBAM010000025.1 GCA_019247755.1 Sphingomonas sp. | reverse complement strand
TGACCGGCGTCGTCACCCCTCTCGTGTTGTGGCAGAATAATCCTTTCCCGCCGACCAGCGGTCGCTCGGCAGTTTAAGCAATGGTCAGTTTTCCGTTCAAAAGATTGACGGTTTTTTGCAATATTACGTTCAGGTTGGCGCATATACGATACCCGGTCTTGGCGCGCCCTATTTCAATACTCCTAACCTGCAATTCTCACAGAGGATAGGTGCACCGGGCCTCTGAATCGGCGAAAGTTCTTCTGCAGCAAAGGCCTAACGCTGGACAGAGGAGCCTCCCGGTGCCGACAGAGTGTAATCCGAGCTTGTTCGAGTTTGCACGCGTGGAAGGGCGCGCAGTGGTGGCTTCGTTCGACGGCGGGCGGATGACGTCGGATGCCGGTGCGTTGCTTCTCGGCGCAGTTGACCGGGTGATCGGGCTGACCCGTCGGCTGGCCGGCTGCTTCACCGACGCGCGCAATCCAGCCTTCATCGAACACGCGGTCGAGACGCTGTTGATGCAGCGTGTCGTCGGCATTGCACTTGGCTACGAGGACCTGATCGACCACGACGAACTGCGCCACGATCCGGTGCTGGCGACACTGGCGGGTAAGCTCGCTGCACGACGCAGGAACTGCGCGCCGCTGGCCGGCAAATCGACGCTGAACCGGCTCGAGCTGAGCCGTACCGAGCCCACACGCTATGGAAAGTTGGCAGCGGACGCGGCGGCGATCGAGATGCTGTTCATCGATCTCTTCCTCGACGCGCATCGCAAAGCTCCCGAGCAGATCACGCTCGATCTCGATGCGACCGACGATCCGCTGCACGGGCACCAGGAAGGCCGGTTCTTCCACGGCTACTACGACTGTTACTGCTATCTGCCGCTCTACGTGTTTTGCGGTCGCCATCTGCTCGCAGCCAAGCTGCGGCGCTCGAACATCGATGCCTGCGCGGGCGCGGTGGACGAGATCGGACGTATCGTCCGCCGCATCCGCTCCCGCTGGCCGCGCGTGCGCATTCTACTGCGCGCCGACAGTGGATTTGCACGAGAACCGTTGATGACCTGGTGCGAGGGCAACCGGGTCGATTACCTGTTTGGGTTGGCGCGCAACGAGCGGCTGACCGCCGAGATCATGGCGGAAATCGAAGCCGCGCGCGTCGAGGCCGAAGCGAGCGGCAAGCCGGCCCGACGCTTCCGCGACTTCACCTGGTCGACGCGGGACAGCTGGAGCCGCATGCGTCGGGTCGTTGGCAAAGCCGAGTGGACCGGCGGGGCGGCCAACCCACGCTTTGTCGTGACCTCGCTCAAGCCCGCGCAGGCCGAGGCACGGCATCTCTACGAAACGATCTACTGCGCGCGCGGCGAGATGGAGAACCGGATCAAGGAATGCCAGCTCGATTTGTTTGCCGACCGCACTTCCGCGGCAACTATGCGCGCCAACCAAATGCGCCTGTGGTTTGCCTCCTTTGCCTATGTCCTGCTCTGCGCGCTGCGTCGGATCGGGCTCGCGCATACCCAGTTCGCCAAGGCGACATGCGGCACGATCCGGCTGAAGCTCCTCAAGATCGGCGCGCTCGTCCGTGTCAGCGTCCGCCGGATCAGTGTCGCTATGGCTTCCGCCTGCCCCTGGCAACATGAGTTCGCCCTCGCTCACGCCCTGCTGCAATAACCCGCGCGTCTCAGCAACACGCACCAGATACCGCAAGCTGCCATACCCCCCCTTACAACGCCGTCGTGAAGGGGGCGCTGAACAGCCATGGCCAATTTGACCTTCTACACTCCTCAGAAGTGGCAAAACCCACGCGCAGCGATCAACCACCCTCAGCCCGTCCAATCCTTTAGGACACGATGAGAAATGCAGGCTAATACCGACCTGACTAGTCGCTGACCCGCTCGAGCCAGGGATAGGAGCACAGGGATCGGATCCGCCCGGTTTGGCCGAGCAGCCAATTCCAGGCCTCACAGCAGGTGTCGACAATCTCGTCAGTGGTCTGGAAGAGGCAGTGCGAGAGGCGATTGTCTCTGAGATGCAACCATAATCGCTCGATCGGATTGAGTTCGGGCGAGTAGGGCGGCAGGAAGATCAGGCTGAGATTTTCCGGCACCACGAGATCACCACTCGTATGCCAGCCCGCCTTGTCCATCAGCACAATGCCATGCGCGCCCGGCGTGACGGCTTGTCCGAGTTCGGCAAGGAACAGGTTCATCGTGGCGGTATCGAGCCGGGTCATCACCAAGGCCACACCGGTGTCGCGTGCCGGGCAGACGGCGCCGATGATCCAAGCGGACTGGTGGCCGACATCACGTAACCCGCGCGGGGTATGACCGCGCTGCCACCAGACATAGCCGGTCCGCCCCTTCTGCCCGACCCGTGCCTCGTCTTGGCTCCAGATTTCAAACCGCTCGGCTTCCGGATGTGCCTGCGCGATTTCGGTCAGGCGAGCAGCAAGCCCCCCTTTTTGAAGGCTCGCTGGGCCTTCTCGCTACTCTGCGGGTGGCGCGGTCGGGTCTTCCGGTGCGACAGCTCGAGCGACCACAACAGTCTCAGCATCCCGGTCTCGCTGTAGCTGACGCCCCAGCGCTCCTCCACCCATCGGCACAGATCGACGATCCGCCACCGCACGATTTTGTCCACTGCCGGATCGGGACCGGCCAATACCACCGTTTTCAATGTCGCCATCTGGCCTTCGGTCAGCTTTGGCTTGCGTCCTGGTGCTGGCCGATTGCACAGCCCAGCCACCCCATCCGAGTTGTAGCGGTGAACCCAGTCACGCAGGGTCTGGCGATCCATCCCGGCCAGCCGCGCTGCGCGAGCTCGATCCATGCCTTCTAGTGCGTTGGCGATCGCGATCAGCCGCGCGCTGATGCGACCATCGCGCTCCCGCCGCGCTCGCCGGCGCAGCTCCTCTGAGCCAATGTCACCACGGATCGCCAAGGCAGGCATTGTGGGCTCCCCTCCTCCAGACCACAACATCTGCTACTCGCGACGCGATTTCGATGCAACTTCTTTGGCGAGTCAGCGTCAACTCAGGTCGGTATGAGCAGGGTCATGGGAACACCCTACCCGATCCGCCAACCACTCCCGACTCGGTTTCCGTGACAATGGTGGGAAGGTCTGGAGGTGGTGATGGTCTCCGGTATACCCCTTCATCTTGGAGGCCTGGCTGAAATTCTCGAACTGCTTCACAAATTGTAGCCGCCCAACATCGATTGGAGCGAGGAGGTCTGCAGCGGGTTCGCATTTGCCAGTTGGTCGCTTATCGCGATCCGACCTATCGGTCATTGGCCAAACTCCAGAAGGAACTCTTCCTTCGATGTTCACGACGGAGCCTACCTTCGTAGGCATCGTGCGGATCGAACCTCCCGAAATCCCCGATCATCGCTGCCAAACTCGAACATTCGAGCAGATGGCGCACAGCGTGACGGTATCGGCTAGAGCGGTTGTTCTTCAATGCGAAGTCGATCATTGCCCTCAGCGCGAGCGTTGCCGCGAGCGGATGCTTGCCAGCCAGTGCATCGGCGACGCGCGTGAGGATTTCATAGTGATCTCCGTCCAACTCGTCCCAGCGTTCCAGCACAAGCTTCGCTGCCCGGTCCAAGGCCGGCCACGAGATGAGAAATGACAAAGCGTGGAGCAGGCTGCGTGACTGCTCGGCGTGTTTGAGAGCCCTTTCCTCGGCTTGCAGGTCGTCGAAATCTGGTAGGCGTTTCAAATACGCCCGAAGATGTG
>JAFBAM010000326.1 GCA_019247755.1 Sphingomonas sp. | reverse complement strand
TACGAGACGCCCGATCCAGTCCTCCGCCAGATTTCCAAGCCGGTGGAGAAGTTCGATGATGAGCTGAAGACGCTCGTCGCGGATATGTTCGAGACCATGTACGACGCGCCGGGCATCGGCCTTGCGGCGGTGCAGGTTGGGGTGCCGATCCGCCTGCTGGTGATCGACCTCCAGGAGCCCGCCGATCCGGAGGACCCCGAAAGTAAGCCGATCCGCGACCCGAAGGTCTTCATCAACCCCGAGATCCTGTGGCACTCGGACAGCGAAGTGCCTTACACCGAGGGCTGCCTGTCGGTACCCGAGCAATATGCCGAGGTGATGCGCCCCGATAAGATTCGGGCGAAGTGGCAAGACGAGAAGGGCAAGACCTTCGAGGAAGAGATCGAGGGGCTGCTCGCGGTCTGCCTGCAGCACGAAATGGACCATCTCAACGGCGTGCTGTTCATCGACCACCTGTCGCG
Organism: Sphingomonas sp.; assembly: GCA_019247755.1. Classification (GTDB taxonomy): domain Bacteria; phylum Pseudomonadota; class Alphaproteobacteria; order Sphingomonadales; family Sphingomonadaceae; genus Sphingomicrobium. Next base: position 4,945 of record JAFBAM010000326.1, on the reverse strand, counting down.
CCTGAAGCGAGACATGGTCTTAAAGAAGCTCGCCAAGTGGCGGAAAGAGCAGCCTAAGAAGGCTGCGTAACGTACCTCCCTGCCGCGTAGCGGTGGGGAGGGGGACCGTTCACCGCAGAGTGAATGGTGGAGGGGCCGGCCCCTCCGTCAGCTTCGCTGCCACCTCCCCATTGCTCCGCAACAGGGAGGTTTACTGTATACTCTCCGCCGCCACCCGGCAGTCCGCCGCGCATTCCCGGCACATCTGCGCGCAGAGCTTGCAATGCCCGTGGTCGTGCTTCTCGCACTGCGCCGCGCATTCGTCGCAGACGCGCGCGCATAGCTCGAGCATCTCACGCAGCACCTGCTCGTTCGACCCGGTCCGCCGCGTCGCCAGCTTGCCCGTGGCCTCGCACACGTCGGAGCAATCCAGGCACGTGCGGATGCACTCACTCATGTCCATCTTTTCTGCCGCGCAGGCGTCGGCGCAGCTAAGGCACATCCTTGCGCAATACATGAGGTGGTGCGCGGCATCGCCAAGCGGCTGGTTGACGTGGCCGGCAACATCCGGGTGAAGGGCGATCATCTTGCGAATGGACATGCGCTCTCCTTTGGGCACCCAGCGAAGCAATCCCGCCTTCGTTCCTTTTTCTGTGGATTGCTAGGGCGCTCGCGCTTTCCAGATCGGCGAAACCGGTTGAGACTAGTCGTTCGTTACGGTATTGTTCTTACTTTGTTCACGGAGTTACGGTCATGACTGCGGCCGTTCTGGGTTTCGTCATTGTCGCGCTGGTAGTCGGCGCGGTGGTCGGCTGGCTGATTGGCAACCGAGCCGCTGCGGGCGCCCGCCATACTGTCGATGCGCTTCGACTTCAGCTCGACGAGGTCGTGAAAGAACGCGACGCCAATCGGGACGCGGTGACCAAGCTGGCGGCGCTCGAAGCATCGCAGATCGAACGCGACAAGGCGTTCGAGGCCCGGATCAGGGAGCTGATCGAGGCCAAGGAGGCGCTTTCGTCGCAATTCTCGGAAATCAGCAACAAGCTGCTCGCGGAGGCGCAGGAGACGTTCCTCAAGCGTGCCGACCAACGTTTCCAGCAATCGGAAGAAAATGCCGGACACAAGCTGAAGGCGTTGCTCCAGCCCGTTCACGACCGGCTCGAGCGCTACGAGACGACCGTTCAGAAGGTCGAGGCCGAGCGCCGCGACGCCTTTGGCATGCTCTCCGGCCAGATCGAGGCCATGCGCACTGGGACCGAAAGGGTGTCCGCCGAGGCCGCCAAGCTCGTCAACGCCCTTCGCAATGCACCGAAGGCGCGTGGGCGCTGGGGCGAACAGCAGCTTCGGAATGTCCTCGAGAGCTGCGGCCTCTCGGAACATTGCGATTTCGCGACCGAAGTCAGCGTCGCGGATGGGGAGGGCGGTCGTCTCCGTCCGGACGTCGTCGTGCGCGTTCCAGGCGGCCAGAGCCTGGTCATCGACGCCAAGGTCTCACTCAACGACTATCAGGACGCGTTCGGCGCCGTCGACGAGACTGACCGGGCCACGCACCTCGCTGCTCATGCGACCGCGATGCGCGCTCATGTGAACACATTGGGAGCCAAGGCCTACTGGTCGCAGTTCGAAGACGCGCCCGACTATGTCGTGATGTTCATCCCGGGTGAGCACTTCCTCACGGCCGCTCTCGAGCAGGACCCGAACCTCTGGGATTATGCCTTCGATAAGAAGGTGCTGCTGGCAACCCCGACGAATTTGATCGCGATCGCGCGCACCGTCGCAGCGGTCTGGCGGCAGGAGAAACTGGCCAAGGAAGCCCGCCAGATCGGCGAGCTTGGCAAGGAGTTGTACGAGCGTCTCGCCAAGGCTGCCGACGATCTTCGCAAGGTGGGAAGTGGTCTGTCGATGGCGGTCAATAATTACAACAGCTTCGTGTCGAGCTTTGAGACTCGCTCTCTCGTCACAGCGCGTAAGTTCCGCGAGCTCAACATCGAGCCGGGAAGGCGGGACATTGACGTCCTGTCACCCGTCGAAGCGCTGCCGCGTTATGCCGAGGAGGAACTCGATCTCCGCGAGGACGACGGCCCACGCCAGATCGCCGCCGAGTAGGATCCTCCCTGTCGCAAAGCGATGGGGAGGGGGACCAGCAAAGCTGGTGGAGGGCCCTTGCAAAGTAGGATTTCGTTTGGGACCCCAGTTGCGCGATGTCTGGCCGCCGCTCTTTGAATTCGAAAGTCACAAAGTGGAGGAAGTGGAAGGAGCCCCGATTCCGCCGGGTCAGTGTGAACTTAGAGGCCGCCGCAGCCGTTGAACCGCTTCCCGTCGACGGTGACCTGGACCTTGTCCGGATAGGTCCTGTCGCTCATCCCGTCGCTGCATCTGCCATGGACGATGTTCACGTTGATCCGCGGCGTCTGATAGATCTCGCCTGCGATGCCGATGATGACTTTCGGCCGCGGCTGGCGGATCGGTTGGGCGTCGGGCTGCGTGAAAGTCAGGTCGCGCTCGTCGATCAGCAGGTTCCAGAACGGCTCGGTGCCGACCGCGTGATAGGGAGGAGCCGGCGGCGGTGGCAGAGGCGCACATGAGGCGGTGACCGCAACTGCCAGGGAAATCATTTTCTTCATGGCGCCGAGACTAGCGCCAGTTCGCCTTGATTGCGAAGGCCATCACGGCAGTTGCCATCGCCGCGTTGAGGCTGTCAGCCCGTCCAGCCATCGGAATTTTGACCAGCAGGTCACATTCCGCCTCATATTCCGCCGGCAGCCCCTGCTGCTCATTGCCGATCAACAGGAAGCATGGCTGCCGATAGTCGGCTTCGAGATAGTCGTGGCTGGCCTTGAGGCTGGTTCCGACAAGCTGCCCTTGGCCATTACGGAGCCACGGAAGGAACTCCGGCCAGCGGGCTGTCGCGATTTGCTGGGTGAACAGGGCTCCCATCGAGGCACGCACGGCCTCGACCGAATAGGGGTCTGCGCAATCATCGATCAGGATCAGGCCGCCAGCACCGACCGCATCTCCGGTCCTGAGGATCGTCCCGATATTGCCGGGATCCCGCAGCGCCTGCGCGACGATCCAAAGCGGCGCCCTGGTCCGGTCGATCGCTTCGAGGGATATCGCCGGCTGCCGATAGGCCCCGAGCACCATCTGCGGATTGTCCTTGCCGCTCATCTTCGAGAGGATGTCCGGCGTCGTCTCGATCGCATCGCCGCCGGCCGCCTCCGTGGCCGCAATGATTTCAGCAGCAAGCGGATGCCTGGCTCCCTCCGCGGAAAAGGCGATGATCTCCGGCAGCATTCCGCTGTCGCGGGCTTCGGTCAGGATCCTCAGACCTTCGGCGAGGAACAGTCCCTCGGCCCGCCGCGCTTTCTTGTCGCGCAGCGAGCGCAGCAGCTTGACGGTAGTGTTGGAGAAACCGGTGACCTCGCGGGGCATCACTCTTCCCCGAAGCGGTCCTCGACCAGCGCGACGAGCTTCGCCAGCGCTTCGTCGGCATCGTCGCCGTCGACGTGGATGACGATCGTGTCCCCAATCGCCGCACCGAGCATCATCAGGCCCATGATCGACGTGCCGCAGACGCGGTTGCCATCCTTCTCGACCTCGATCGGGTTGCCCAGCTCGGCAGCAAGATTGACGAACTTAGCGCTCGCCCGCGCATGGAGCCCGCGTTTGTTGCCGATCTCAACGGGGCGGCTGACAGCCGTCAAGCGGCCGCTTCCCCAAGGATCTCGGACGCAACGGAGATATATTTACGGCCCGCCTCACGAGCCGCGGCAACGGCCGCGTGGACTGGCATGACCTTGCGGGCACCTTCAAGGCGGATGAGCATCGGCAGGTTCACACCGGCGATTACCTCGATATTTTCCGTCTTCATCAGGCTGATCGCGAGGTTGGACGGCGTTCCGCCGAACAGGTCGGTGAGGATGATCACGCCCTGACCCTGGTCGACCTTGGAAATTGCCTTGGCGATGTCCTTGCGGCGCCGCTCCATGTCATCGTCGGGGCCGATGCAGATCGCTTCAATCGCGTCCTGCGGGCCGACCACATGTTCCATCGCGGTGACGAACTCGGTCGCAAGGCGGCCATGGGTCACCAGCACTAATCCAATCATCGACTCAACTCGTCCTCGCTCCCCGGAGAGCGCCCGCCTTGTCGTTGGATCGGTTCTCGCAGCGGTGAGGCGAGATCGCGATGACGCACATTGGGTGCAAATCCGGCACGACGTAACCGTTCCGTCATTTCAACAGCCGCGGCAACCGAACGGTGCCGACCCCCAGTGCATCCAAACGCGACGGTCACGTAATTTTTGCCCGCGGCCCAGTAGCGGGGAATCCAGTCGATGAGAAGCGCCTCGATACGCTCGATCGTCTCGTTCCAGGCCGGCTCCTGTCTCAAGTAGGCGCGAACGGCTTCGTCCTCGCCGGTCAGCGGGCGCAGCTCGTCGATCCAGTGCGGATTGGGCAGGAAACGCAGGTCGAAAACCAGGTCCGCGGTGCGCGAGATGCCACGCGCGAAGGAGAACGAGGAGATCGTCACAACCGGTTGATCAAGGTCGCCACCGTAACGCCGGAGAAGCTCGTCTCTGAGGTCCGTCGGAGAAAAGTCGGTCGTGTCGATGATATTGTCGGCGGCAACGCGAAGGGGAAAGGTCACCTGCCGCTCACGAGCGATACCGTCCTCGGCTGGGCGATCCGGGGCGAGTGGGTGACGACGGCGAGTCGCATCGTAGCGACGGATGAGCTCGGCGTCGGAACAATCGAGATAGACGATCTCCGGCAGCACACCCTCGATTGCATGGATCAGTCGATGCAGATCGTTCGGTTCGAAGCCGCGGCTGCGAACGTCCATCCCGACAGCGGCTGATACGGTTCGGCACTGGCCCTGCGCCTGGACGAATCCCTCGAGCAGATCCGCTGGAAGATTGTCGACGACGTCCCAGCCCATGTCCTCCAGGGCATCGAGGACAGTC
>JAFBAM010000287.1 GCA_019247755.1 Sphingomonas sp. | reverse complement strand
CCCCGGCCATGCCCATCGCGCCCATCATCTTCTGGTGGAGCGCGTCGATTTCCTCTCGCGTGACGACACCATCGCGATTGGTATCGAGCTTTGCGAACATCTCTCGAACGTGCTTGACCGCTTCGTCGCGCGTCATCTCGCGGTCGTACATGACGCGTACCTGTGTGCGCATCTGCGGTGCGGCCGGCGCGACCGCGGTTCCCTGCGCGACGCCCGGGGGCGGTGGGGGTGCGGGCTGCGCGATTGCTGGTGCGGTTGCGACGACAAGCGCGGCGACGGCGCCGCCGATCAGAAGCCTGGTCATTGAGTGCCTCCTCCTCAAGATAGAGGACGGGCTAAATCATCGAAGCTTGCTGGGAATTGAACGGGAGCGAAACGGTCAGCGCCGATAGTAAGGCGTGACGTTGATATAGCCCCACTCCTGGACCTGCCCGGCGCGGCGCACCTGCGCGAGCGCGGCCGGAACGTCGTTGCGCGGGTCGAAGATCCCGCTCTGGCGGGTCACCAGCCAGATCGCCGGCACGTCCTTGACCTTAGGATCGGACGCGAACTCGGCCGCTTGCGCCGGCGTCAGCGAGACGGTCGCCGGCCAGCCTGCGCGGATGGGGCCTTTGAATCCCAGCGTCGGGAAGGGCTCGGGGATCGGGCGCACGGTGCCCGGAAGCTTTCGGCCGATGGCGTCAAGAGGCAGCGCGCTGTCGGCGGGGTACAGCCAAACCTGATCGTCGGCGCTAACATTGCGCGAAAGATAGGCCGAAAGCAGGTCCCACCGTTCAGCCGACGGGCGGAGTGCGACGGTGAATGCGCATGGGAGCAGAGTGATGCAGATGGCGGCGGTGATGATGCGGCGCTCGCGCGCATCGTCGCTGCGAGCAATTGCGCCCGCGATCATCAGGTAGGCCGGGATCAGGGTGGCCGAGAGCGTTCGAGCCAGGAACACCGGAATAAAGAACGCCGAGATCAATGCGGCGAACATCGGCGGGCCGAGCCACAGCAGCAGCATCGATCGATCGGCGTTCCAGCCGTCCGATGCATAGGTCGACGAGAGCGCCCGCTTGATTAGGAGGGCCATCGCCAGAGCGGCGACGGCGGATCCGACCGTCAACGCTTCGACGGGCACGGTGTAAAGCACCAGCAGCTGCAACAGCATGTCGGGCGACCAGGCGAGCCAGTTCGTGCTCCAGTCCTGCGCGCGGCCCGAGATGAGGACCAAGCAGGGGACGTACGCGGCCACCACGGCGATTCCGACCGCGATGCCGCGAACAAATCGCGCGCGATTTGTCGGGCGTTTTAACCAGGCCGGAAGCAGCGCCAGCCCCAGGCAGGCGGCATAAAGCACGCCGAGGCTGTGCGACCACAAAGTCAACTCGGTGCCGGCGCCGAGCAGGGCCCATGAACGCCAATCTCCTGCGCCGCCGGCGCCGAACTGGCGGCTCAAACGAAGTAGGCCGAGGATGGCGGTGGTGTAGGCGAGGATGAGTAGCGGGTAGGGCCGCGGCTCCTGGTCGAGGATCACGAGCATCGGCGAGCACGCGGCCAGAAATGCAGCCAGCCCGGCGCGAAGCAACGGCCGTCCGCTTGGGCAAAGCCGTTCATGCTCGTCGGCGACGGCGATCAGGACGGGGATGGTAGCGACGCCCAGCACGACGGAAATGGAGCGCAACGCGACGGCGTCTCCACCGAACAGGAAGCGCCAGCATTTCAGCAACGAGTAATAGAGCGGTGGGTGAGCCTCGTAGGTTGGCAAGATGTGCCAGAGGTAATGAAAGCTTTGCGTCGAGAACCAGGCGCTGAACGCTTCGTCGAGCCACATCGGCCGGGACGACAGTCCCGTTAGGCGGACGGCCAACGCCAGGAAGATCAGCGCGACCGCCAGGCGCAGCGGCGTCACGCGCGCTTTGACGCGGTAGCCCGTAGCAGGGGCGCGCAGGAATGACGCGGCGTCCATCGCGCCGAGGCTTAGGGGCAAGATGGTTAACGGCGCGTAAGGACCGCCCTCACGTGGACAATCCGCGACTAGTCGCTAGCGTGCCGTCATGGGGGAAAACGGCCAGGCGCGGCGGTGGTGGGAGGAACGCTGGTTTCTCGTTCTGGTCGTGCTCGCGACAATGATTCCGTTGCTCTATCCGCCCATCCCGCCGCTGGTCGATTTGCCGGGTCATCTCGGCCACTATCGGGTCGAGCTCGACGTCGATCATGACCCGTTGCTGCAGCGTTATTACGGGTTCAGCTGGGCACCGATCGGTAACCTTGGCGTCGACCTGCTGATCCTTCCGCTGGCAAAGCTTTTCGGGCTCGAGCTTGCGGTGAAGCTGATCGTGCTGGCGATCCCGCCGATGACCGCCGCCGGCTTCCTCTGGGTCGCGCGCGAGATTCACGGCCCGGTACCGCCGACGGCCATTTTCGCGCTACCCTTCATCTACGGCTTTCCGTTCCTCTTCGGCTTCTTGAACTTCACGTTATCGCTGGCGCTTGCTTTCCTTGCCTTCGGGCTCTGGCTGCACCTCGCAAGGCGAGAGAAGCTGAGGCTTCGATCTGCTTTGTTCGCCGCCATCGCGATCCCTGTCTTCTTCGCGCACATCTACGGATGGTCGCTCTTGATCCTTTTGTGCTTTTCCGCCGAGGCGGTGCGGATAAATGGACGCGGCCGATCCTGGATCCGGGCGGCAATCGCCGCGGCTCTGCAAGTATCGGTGATGGCTTTGCCGCTGGTCGCAATGCTCATCACGCCAATCCATAGCGCCGGCGGTGTCGGATCCGGCTGGTTCGACTGGGACGCCAAGTGGGTCGGGCTGATGGGCGTGTTGCGCGACCGCTGGGGCCCGTTCGACGTGACGTCACTGGAGATCGCGGGATTGGTCATCCTGTTCGCGATCGTCAGCCCGAAGCTGACATTCTCGCGCAACTTGGCATTGGCCGCGATCCTGCTGGCAGCCTGCTTCATTCTGCTGCCGCGCTACATTTTCGATTCCGCTTATGCAGACGTCCGGCTGCTCCCTTATCTGTTCGCCGTCGCCCTCATCGCGATCGGCTTTCGCGAGCCGCGCGATCGTCGTCTCGGCAATGCATTCGCGCTGCTCGGCTTAGCATTCTTTGCAGTTCGGCTGGCTGGGACGACCGTCAGCCTGGCGACGGCCTCAAACCAGCAGCAAACGAAGCTGCAAGCGCTGAACGTCGTCCCTAAGGGGGCGCGTGTCGCGTCTTTTTATGGCTTGGCTTATGCCGAGCCGTGGGCGCTCTATCGCGACATCCATCTCGGCGGCCTGGTCATCGCCCGCCGAAGCGGGTTCTCGAACGATCAATGGATTACCGCCGGGCATAACCTGCTCGAGCTCAAATATCGTGACGCGGGTGCTTTCGCCGCGAGCCCGTCCGAAGTGGTGCGTCCGAACGGCACGCATGACGGTGTGTACCGCACGATCGACGAAGCGCTTGCCCAGGTGCCGCGCGACAAGTTCGACTACGTGTGGCTGATCAACGGGCCGCCCTACGACCACCGTTTTGTTCGTGACCTGCGCCTGGTTTGGCGTGGGGTGGGCAGCGAACTTTACCGCACGGCTACATGACACGAGTTTAAATAGACAAATGGCCGCTCGCCGCTAGGAGGCGCCGTTCGGTCGTGTGAGGCGGAGGAGAATGGGGGCTCAGGCCGCTTCGGCGGTGCAGACGGATCAGGAGGTGCGTCCCTGGTGGGAGGCGCCCTGGTTCATCGCGTTCGTCGCGTTCGCGACTGCGATCCCTTTGCTCTACCCGCCCGTCCCTCCGCTGGTCGACCTGATGGGCCACATGGGCCGGTACCGGGTCGAGCTGGATCTCGAACATTCGCCGTGGCTTCAGCAATATTACGACTATCACTGGGCCGCGATCGGCAACCTCGGCGTCGACCTGCTGGTGATCCCTCTTGGCAAGCTGCTTGGTCTTGAGCCGGCGGTGAAACTGATCGTGCTGCTGATTCCCCCGATGACTGCGGCCGGATTCCTGTGGGTCGCAAGAGAGGTGCATGGCCGAATCCCGCCCACCGCCTTCTTCGCGCTGCCGTTCATCTACGGCTATCCCTTCCTGTTCGGCTTCGTGAACTATGCGTTGTCGGTCGCTTTCGCTTTCCTCGCCTTCGGGCTGTGGCTGCGGCTGGGAAGGCTGGACCACACGACGCTGCGGAGTTGGCTATTCGGGCCGATCTCCTTAATGGTCTTCTTCTGCCACACCTACGGCTGGGGCCTCCTTGGGCTGATGTGCTTTTCGGCCGATGCCGTGCGCCTGCACGACCGGGGACGGACATGGTGGCGCGCCGGAATCGAGGCTGCACTGCACACATCGGTGATGGCGTTGCCGATCCTGGTCATGCTGCTTTGGCGAAGCGAAGCGCACGGCGGCCAGACGGTCGACTGGTTCAACTGGAAGGTGAAGTGGCGCTGGATCTATTCGGCGCTGCGGGACCAGTGGAAATGGTTCGACATCGGGTCGCTGGTCGCGGCGGCCATTGCCTTTGTCTACGCGCTGGTCAGTCGAAAACTGACGCTGTCGCGCAACCTCGCTTTCTCGGCGATCGTGCTAGCCGTTTCCTTCGCGATCATCCCCAGGATCGTCTTCGGCTCCGCCTATGCCGATATGCGACTGGTGCCCTACTTGATGGCCGTCGCGTTGCTCGCCATCCGCTTTCGCGGGCGGCCCGATCGCCGCACCGCGCAGGTGCTCGCCATCCTCGGACTCCTGTTCTTCGCCACGCGCACCGTCGCCAACACGCTCAGCCTTGGCCTCGCTGCCAAAGACCAGAGCGCAAAGCTCCAGGCGCTCGATGTCGTGCCGCGTGGGTCGCGCGTCATCAGCCTCGTCGGCATGACCTGCCAGGAATATTGGCCGATGCTCCGCAACGGGCATCTGGGGGCGATGGTCATCGTCCGGCGCGAAGGGTTCAGCAACGACCAGTGGGTGATCGAAGGCCTTAACCTGCTGGATCTCAAATATACCAAGGCCGGCTATTTCGCTGCCGACCCTTCTCAGCTGGTCCGGCCGAACCGCTGTTTCGAGCGGCTTCACCGGCAGATCGACCAGTCGCTTTCGACCCTTCCGCGCAACGATTTCGACTATGTCTGGCTAATCGATCCGCCGCCTTACGACCCCGCCACCGCGGCCGACATGATACCGGTCTGGCGCGGACCCGGTTCTATTCTCTACAAAACGCACCCATGACCGCGCTCTCGATCGTCGTTCCGTGCTTCAATGAGGAAGCCTGCCTGCCCGAACTCCACCAGCGGCTTGGCGCCGCCGCGCGCGCTGCCGCCGGCGACGATTATGAGCTGGTGCTGGTCAATGACGGTTCCCGTGACGGCAGCTGGTCCGCAATGCAGCGGCTCGCGGCTGATGATCCGCACCTGATTGCCGTGAACCTCTCGCGCAATCACGGGCACCAGCTGGCGCTGACCGCGGGACTCGATCTCTGCCGCGGCGAAACGATCCTGATCATCGATGCCGACCTGCAGGACCCGCCAGAGCTTCTGGGTGGAATGATCGAGGCCATGCGCGAGGCGCAGGCTGACGTCGTCTATGGCGTCCGCAAGAGCCGCGCCGGGGAGACGGCGTTCAAACGCGCAACGGCGCACGGATTTTATCGGCTTCTGTCGAGAGCGACCGAGGTAGATATTCCGCTCGATGCCGGCGACTTCCGCCTGATGAGCCGCCGCGCCCTCGATGCGCTGCTGGCCATGCCTGAACAGGCGCGCTTCATCCGCGGAATGGTGGCGTGGATCGGCTTCAAGCAGGTGCCGTTTGCTTATGACCGGCAGGAGCGGTTTGCCGGCGAGACGAAATATCCGCTGAAGAAGATGATCCGCTTCGCGCTCGACGCGCTGACCGGCTTCTCGTCGGCGCCGTTGAAGCTCGCGAGCCATGCGGGCCTTTGGCTCTCGCTCGGCTCGGTCGTGCTGATCCTTTACATCGCCTACGCCTGGCTCAGCGGCCAGAACATCCAGGGCTGGACGTCGTTGATGCTCGTCGTGGTCGTGCTGGGCGCGGTGCAAATGTTCGTCCTTGCGCTGCAGGGCGAATATATCGGCCGGCTATATAACGAGGCGAAGCGCAGGCCGCTGTACATCGTCCAGGAGATTGCCGGCGTCGAAAAACTGCCAGGCGGCGATCGGCGCAAGGCGCGCCTCGGCTATCTCGCCGATGCGACGGCGAACAGCGAGAGGCCCGGCGGCAAGGGCAAGCGTCCGACCAAATAGCGCTCAGCTTCGAAGACCTTCTCGAAGGCTGCGTTGACCGGTGCCGGCGGCAGCCTCACGTCGGCGTCATTCTTCCCGCGCAGCTTGGAAGCGGCGCGCTCGGCGACGGCGAGCGGGAACAGCAAACTGTTGAAATAACCGACGCGATCGAGGCTCATCGGGGAATTCTCGATCAAGGCCTTCAAACCTGATTTCGAATATCGGCGCTTATGGTGGTTCACGACATCATGCGCCGACCACATCCACTGGTGGGCCGGGACGGTCATCACGAACTTGCCGCCGCTCTTCAGCTTCGTCGCGATCGAGGCCAGTGCTGCGCGATCGTCATCGATATGCTCGATGACATCGAACGCGCCGATGAGGTCGTAATGGCCGTTTGGAACCTCGCCCAGCTCGGGCAGAGGCGAGCTCATGATCTTCCGGCCGAGCCGCTTCTCGGACAGCTCACGTGCCTCCTCGTCCAGCTCCAGCCCGTCGACATGGCCGAAGCCCGACAGCATCGCGAGATTGTGGCCAGTCCCGCAGCCAAGCTCGAGAATCTGCGCGTTCGCGGGCGGAGACACCTCGCGGCGGATGAGGTCTGCGATGATGCGGCGCCGCGCCCGATACCACCAATGGCGGTCGTCCAGCTCGGCCATCTGCTGATAGACGACGCGCTCCATCAGCGGAAAACCAGCTGGCGGTTGAGCGCGAAGGTCACAAACGGCGTTAGAAAGATCGCCGGGATCAGCGGCCACCAGGTCGGCCCGTGGACCAGTGGACCGGTCAGAACCCAGGTGAAGGCCTCGTTCAAGAAGAAGCCCGACAATTGCACGAGTAGGAATTTGACCTTCAGCCGGTGGTCTTCCTCCGCCCCGTGCCCGCGAAAGCTCCAGCGGCTGTGCATCACGAAGCCGATGCTGACCGACACCAGGAACGCGATGACCACCGCCGCGACTGGCGGCATCACATAGGTCGCAAGGTACCAGTAGATCGCCGAATAGATCGCCGCGAGCCCAAAGCCGACGATCGCGAAGCGGACCAGTTGCCCGAACGTCTTGTGAGGAAAGTTTAATCTCGTTGCCATGCCCAGGCTGCTTGCCGTTTAGTCTTGTTTGGCTACAGCCCGAAAAATGACCCAAGGCAAGGAGGGGGATTGGGAAGCCAGGGCGCTCGCGCTGATCGAGCGCCAGTGGAAATGGGTCGTCGTCATCGTCTGGCTCGGCTTCTGTGCCTTCTACATTTACAGCAAGTGGGACCAGATCCGCTGGTTCGGCCTCGGCGATACCGACGACAACATGCGGATCATGCAGGTCCGCGCTCTGATTCACGGGCAAGGTTGGTATGATCTTCGGCAGCATCGACTGAATCCGCCGATCGGCGCGAGCATCCACTGGTCGCGCTTGGTCGACCTGCCGATTGCGAGCCTTATCCTGGGCCTGAGGCCATTCCTCGGCGGACCGGCGGCGGAGCGCTGGGCGGTCGCGATCGCGCCGCTGCTGCCCTACCTGCTGCTGCTCTTCTCGCTGGCGCTGACGGCGCGGCGGCTGCTCGGGCCGTCGGCCTATTTGCTCGCGTTCCTGGCGCTGTTTTTCGCGGGCTCGACCAACGGCATGTTCATGCCGGAGCGGATCGACCACCACGGCTGGCAGCTCGCGCTGTTGGCAGTCAGCATTTCGGCGATCGCCGATCCCAACCGGATCCGCGGCGGGCTCGTGCTCGGCATCTCGACCGCTCTGTCGCTCGCGATCGGGCTCGAGATGATGATCTACCTGGCGCTGCTCGGCGCCGCGGTGGTGTTGTTCTGGGTGATCGACCCCAAGGAGCGGGAGCGCCTTTTCGTCTATGCCGTCTCGCTTGGCGGCGGGACTGCGTTCGCGTTTCTGGCCTTCGCGTCGAACGACAATTGGAACAACGTCTGCGACGCCTTGTCGCCGGTCTGGCTTTCCGATGCGCTGGTCGGTAGCGCGCTGATGCTGGCGATGGCATGGGTCCCGCCCGGCGACTGGAAGCGACGGTTGGCGTTGGCAGCCGGGGCGGGCGTGATTGTCGCTGCCTATCACGCATTGACCTGGCCGCATTGCTTGCAGCGGCTCGAAGGTGTCTCGCCGGAAGTCGACCGGCTTTGGCTCAGCCACGTCAAGGAAGCGCGGCCTTTCTACCGACACGGTTGGCGCATCGCGACGTTGATCATCGCCTTTCCCGTCACCGGGGCGATTGGCTGGGGCCTGCTGGCATGGTGGCACCGCCGCGACCGCGAGCTACTTCGGCGGGTCATCGGCGCCGCAGTGCCGGGCATTACCGCGACCCTGCTTCTTTTCTGGCAGACGCGTACCGGGCCGGCGTCGCAGATGATGGCCGTCATCGGGTGCGCGGCGCTCACGTGGCGCTTTGGTTCGCCGGTTTGGAATTTCCGTTGGCCGAACATCCCTATCCCAATTGGAGGCAGGGTCTACTCACCAAGGACGTTGGCCTTGGCCGTCCTCGTGATCGTAGGCGCCGGCGGAGCGGTGCCGTTCGTGCTCAATTTCATCCCAGAGCCACCTCCGACGCCGCGCGATGCGCAGATAGGCAAGGCGAACCGGCTGTGCGGGTCGATGTGGGGCCTGAGGCCGATTGCGCTTCAGCCAAAGGGAGTCGTGTTCACCTTCGTCGATCTTGCGCCGCGGCTGATCACGGTCACGCCGCACGATTCGATCGCCGGGCCCTATCACCGCAACGGCGACCAGATTGCGGACGTGATGAATTTCTGGCGCGGATCGGAGGCGCAGGCCCATGCGCTCGCGCTCAAATATCGCGCCAATTACGTGCTGAGCTGTCCCGACAGCTCGACGACGACGATCTTCATGTCGGAGGCGCCGCAGGGTTTCTATGCGCAGCTGCAAAAGAACAAGGTGCCCGGCTGGCTGACGCCGGTCGAACTCCCCAAGGACTCGCCTTACCGGATGTGGAAGGTCGCCGGCTGAGCTAGGCCAGCACGTGCGGGAAGCTCTGCCTTAGGCCATCGATAATGAACTGGGCGGCGAGCGCCGCCAGGATCACGCCGAGGATCCTGGTGATCACCGCTTCGACCTTGTCGCCGATCAGCCGCATCAGCGGCCCTGCAGCAAGCAGGGTGATGGCGGTGATCAGCATCACGACCGTAATCGCCGCGAGGACGACCGCGACATGGACCGGAGTTTCCGCGCGCGACACCCAGAGCATCGCGCTGGCGATCGACCCCGGGCCGGTGATCATCGGCATCGCCATCGGGAAGACGCTGATGTCCTCGCCGTCGGGCGTGCCCTCGATCTCCTCGGCGCGCTTCTCGCGTCGCTCGGTACGGCGCTCGAACACCATGTCGACGGCGATGTAGAAGAGCAGGATTCCGCCGGCGATGCGGAAGCTTGCCAGGCTGATGCCGAGCCAGTGCAGCAGCGGCCGGCCAAGCAAGGCGAAGAACATCAGGATCGCCCAGGCGATCAGCGACGAGCGGATCGCCATCGCGCGACGGTGCGCCGCCGTGGCGCCCTTGGTCAGGCTGGCGAAAATGGGCGCGCAGCCTGGCGGATCGATGATCACCAGGAAGGTGACGAGCGCCGATCCGAACAGCTCGATCATTTCGACGGTGGGGCCGGCACGTCGTTATAGAGAACCTGCGCGTACATGCCGCCTTTCCACTGATAGACGCGGAGCTTGCGCGAGCCGTCCTTTTCGACCTTCCACTCCCAGCCCAGCGTCTTGTCGGCGGACTGGCCGCGGCCGTTGTCCTCCGGCGTCGTGCGCGCTTCCGCCGACGTCAGCGGCGGCGGAGCCGATACCGGCGCACCGGGAGCGGCCGGGCGGCATGATGCACGGTGGATTCGCGGCCGCGCCGCGCGAACGGTTCCGGAGGCCGGTCCGCCGCCGTCATAGACCCAGCGCCAGCCGCGCGGCGTCCGTTGCCAGACGGTCGTGAAGTAGCCGCCGCGCGCGCCGTCTTGTCGGTACCAGGGGCCGGTATTTACCGCCGTCCGTCCGTCGCAGCTGACGAAGCTGTGCAGAGGGCGCCAGCTGATCGCTTGAGGCGGGTCTTTGAGCGGCTTCAGGAAGGTCTTTGCCCAGACGGCCTGTGGCGTGAACATCACCGCGTCGTTGTCCACCCATTTGCGGAACGCGCTCCACTGCCCGATGCGCTTTGCGTCGCGGGCGAACGCAATCTCGGCATCGACTGCGGACATCGCAGGAGCCTTGGCGGCAGGGGTGGCGGCAGCGGCAAGCAACAATGCAGCGATCATAGGCTCTTCTCGTAGTTGAAGCCCTCGCGCCGCGCGGCGGACACGAAGGTGTTGCGGATCAGCATGGCGATGGTCATCGGCCCGACTCCGCCGGGCACGGGCGTGATCGCTCCCGCGACCTCGCTTGCGCCTTCGAAGTCGACGTCACCGACAAGGCCGTCGTCGGTGCGGTTGATGCCGACATCGATGACGGTTGCGCCGGGCTTGAGCCAGTCGCCCTTCACCATCTTCGGCCGTCCTACGGCTGCGACCACGATGTCGGCGCGACGGACGACCGCAGGCACGTCCTGCGTCCTGCTGTGAGCGACGGTCACCGTGCAGCTTTCGCGAAGAAGCAGCAGCGCCATCGGCTTGCCGACGATGTTCGAGCGGCCGATCACGACCGCCTCCTTGCCGGACAGATCACCGAGCTCTTGCTGGAGCAGGCGCAGGCAGCCGAGCGGCGTGCAGGGCACGAAGCCGTGCAGCCCGATGGCGAGCCGGCCCGCGTTGACGGGATGGAAGCCGTCGACGTCCTTGTCCGGCGAAATCCGCATGATCACGACGCGCTCGTCGATCTGCGGTGGCAGCGGAAGCTGTACCAGGATGCCGTCGACCGCGGGATTGTCGTTGAGCTCGTCGACGAGCGCGAGCAGCTCCTCCTGGCTGGCGCTAGCCGGCAATCGATGCTCGAAGCTTTCCATGCCGGCTTCGCGCGTCGCCTTGCCCTTCGACCGGACATAGACCGCGGATGCTGGGTCATCGCCGACCAGCACGACGGCCAGACCCGGTGCGCGCCCCGCCGCGCTGCGGAACTCCGTGACGAGGCCTCCAATGCGGTCGCGGATCGCCTGCGCCGCGGCCTTTCCGTCGATCCGCTTCGCGGTCATCCGCCGAAATAATATTGGGTGACGACGCCTGAGAGCAGCCGCTTGATCACCTGGATCAGGATCAGGATCACCAGCGGCGAGAAGTCGATGCCGCCGAAATCGGGGAGGATGCGGCGAATCGGCCGGTAGAGCGGGGCAGTGATCCGGTCGATCGCGACCGCGAACGTCCGCACGCCCTGCGAGCTGGTATTGAGCACGTTGAACGCGAAGAGCCAGCTCAGGATCACCTGGCCGATGATGATCCACGTGACGATGGTCAGAAGCAGGTCGGCAATATCGACGAGGGCGATCAGCATCGTCGTCGCTTAGCCGGACGGTCGTTAAGGCGCAAACCTTTCGGGCTCGGCGACGCTCAGGATTTCGGCGAAGTCGCCCGCGGGGTCGGTCCATTCGACCAGCGGCGTCCAGCCACCGGCGAGCAGCAGGACGCGCCCGCCACGCTGACCGTATTTGTGGCTGTTCTCGGCGTGGATCGACGAACCCTTCGAAAGCGAAAAGCTTCGGTCCGAGATGGTGAAGCTGACGTCACGCGTCGCGACGAGATGGATCTCGATCCGCGACAAGATGTCGTTCCAGCGCGCCTCGTGGCGGAAGGCTTCGACCGGGATGTCGCCGTCGAGCTCGCGATTGATGCGGGTGAGGAGGTTGAGGGTGAACTGCGCCGTCACGCCTTCGGGGTCGTCGTAGGCCGCGATCAGCCGGTCGACCGGCTTCACGCGGTCCATGCCGATCAGCAGCTGCGCGCCGACCCCGAGCAGGTTGCGAAAGTGCCGCAGCAGGTCGGTCCCGCTCCACGGCACGAAATTGCCAATGGTCGAACCGGGAAAGAAGCCGAGCTTCGGCAAATGCTCGACGCCGCCGGGGAGCGTGAACGGCTTGGTGAAATCGGCGACGACGGGGATCACTTCAATCTTGGGGAAGCGTTCCTGAAGGTCGCGCGCGCTCTGCTCGAGATAATCGCCGGAAATATCGACCGGGACATAGGCGGCCGGAGAAATCGCCTCGATCAAGATCGGCGTCTTGGTTTGCGACCCCGCGCCGAACTCGACGACGACGGCGCCCTTCGGCACGCGGGCGGCGACTTCCGGCATGATCTCGTGGAAGATCGCGGTCTCGGTCCGCGTCGGATAATAGGACGGGAGCCGGGTGATCTCGTCGAACAGCTCGGACCCGCGATGGTCGTAGAGCCAGCGCGCGGGGATCGCGGGGATCGGCGCGGCAAGGCCTGACAGCACGTCGTCACGGAAGGCGACCAGCTGCGGATCAAGCGTCTTGAGCAAGGCGGACCCCCGTGAACTGCCAGCGCGCGTTGGGCGGGAAGAAGTTGCGGTAGGACGAACGGCTGTGACCGCGAGGGGTTGCGCAGCTCGCGCCTTTCAGCACCAGCTGGCCCGACATGAACTTGCCATTGTACTCGCCGACCGCGCCTGCCGCCGGGGCAAAGCCGGGGTAGGAAGTGAAGGCGCTCTGCGTCCACTCCCAGACGTCGCCGAACATGCCGCCGCTGGCGCTCGGGACGACCGGGCCCGCCTTGTCGAGCTGGGTGCCGATATTCGGGTCGGCCGAGGAAGCAAAGTCCTCCCACTCGGCCTCTGTAGGCAGCCGCGCCCCGGCCCAGCGCGCATAAGCGTCGGCTTCGTACAGGCTGACGTGAGCCACCGGTGCGGCCCAGTCGATCTCGCGGCGCCCGCCGAGGGTGAATTCACTCCCGTCATCATGCCAGTAGAGGGGCGCCTCAATGTGCTGCTCCTGCACCCAGGCCCAGCCGTCGGAGAGCCAGAGGGTGGGCGTCCTGTACCCGCCGTCTTCCATGAACTCGCGCCACTCCCTGTTTGTGACGCGGCGGTTCGCGAGCTGGTGGCCGGCGAGGAAGACGCGGTGGCGCGGGCGCTCGCAATCGAAGGAGAAGCCGTCATCGGCCGCGCCGATCTCGACAATGCCTTCACGCCCGCGATGCCAGCTTAGAGGCTCGATCGCGAAGCAGGCGGGTGGTGGTAGTTCGCCATAGCCAGGCTCGATCGGGTTTTCGGCGAGCGTCGCGAGCAAATCGGTCAGGAACAGCTCCTGGTGCTGCTGCTCATGGTTGATGCCGAGCTCGATCAGCTCGAGCGCTTCGGGCGACAGCTTGGGCAGGGCACGCTCGAGCGCTTCATCGACATAAGCGCGGTACGCGCGGACCTCGTCGAGCGATGGGCGGCTCAGCATGCCGCGACGCGGGCGGGCGTGGCGCGGCCCTTCATTCTCGTAATAGCTGTTGAACAGGAAGGCGTAGCGCTCGTCGAACGGCGTGTAGCCGAAGACGTGATCGCGCAGGACGAAGGTCTCGAAGAACCAGGTCGTGTGCGCGAGGTGCCACTTGGCGGGCGAGGCATCCGGGAACGGCTGGATCGTCGCGTCGGCGTCGCTGAGCGGCGCTGCCAGGTCGAGCGTCAGCCTGCGCGTCGCGAACAGCCGCGAGGCGAGGGTTCCGGCGGGCTCGAGATGAGCTTGGGTCGCCATGCGCTGCTGCCCCTGCCACGATTTAAGTGTCGGGAAAAGGACAAAGTTCGCGAAATGTTCCGCTAGCTGGGCTTAATCCCGTGTGGCGCCCGGCTTCCACAGTATGTCGCCACCCTGGCTCGCCGCGACATGACGCGCTGCGACGAACAGATGGTCCGACAGGCGATTGAGATAGGCGAGGAGCTGCGGGTTCAGCGGCTCCGCTTCGTTGAGCGCGACGGCGGCGCGCTCGGCGCGGCGAACGATCGCGCGGGCCAGGTGAAGTGCCGCAACGCTGGCGGAGCCGCCCGGAAGGATGAAGCTTTCGAGCGGTGCGAGCCGGATATTCATCAGGTCGATGTCGCGCTCCAGTCGCTCCACCTGCGATCCGACGATGCGAAGCGCGCCCTCGACCACGCCCGGCGTGGCCGCATCCGCGCCAAGGTCGAACAGATCGTTCTGAATTTCGAGCAGCTGGTCGCGGATCGGACTTTCATCAAGCGCGGCAATGGCGACGCCGATCGCGGCATTGGCTTCGTCGACCTCGCCGATCGCCGTCATGCGGAGGCTCGACTTGCTGACTCGGCTGCCATCGACCAGCCCGGCCGTGCCGGCGTCCCCGGTCTTCGTGTAAATCTTGTTGAGCTTGACCAAGCCCTATTTGCCCGCCGAGCCCGCGACCACCAGGATCAGGATGACGATCACGATCGCGACCGCCTGGAACAGGACGCGCTTGCGCATCCAGTCCTGCGACTGCTCCCCCGTCACGTCCTTGCCGGACGCCATGGCGATGACGCCGCGGACGAGGACGTAGACCACACCCGCCATCACCACGAGAAGGAGAACCATCAGGACCGCTGTCATGCGGGCTATTTAGGCCTCCTGAAGCCGAAAGCCAGACGGCAGATGGTCGGTAAGCAGGTCCTGGACCAGAACGGGGCCGTCGACCCCGCTGTCGCGCATCGCCGCGACGGTGGGCGCGAGGTCGCGCTTGGCGAGGCGGCGCCCGTCCATGTGGGTGACGAGCGGATGATGGAGATAGGTGGGTTCGGGCAGGCCGAGCAGCTGTTGAAGCAAGCGCTGGATCGGCGTCGAGGGGCGGAGGTCAACGCCACGGACCACCGTCGTGACGCCGCTCGCTGCATCGTCGACGACGCAGGAGAGATGATAGGATGCCGGCGCATCCTTGCGGGCGAGGATCGCGTCGCCGATGCCGCTCGCCTTCGCGGAGAAATCCTTTCCGTCCGCTTCTGTCCACGTCGGTAACTCGGTCAATTCGAGCGCTCTCGCAGAATTCAGCCGCCAACAGTGCGGTGTCGTCGCACGCCGCCGGGGGTTGTCAGGCAGGTTGCGGCAGGTGCCCGGATAGGATGTCGCCGCGTCACCATGCGGAGCGGTCAGCGACTGCGCGATGTCCGCTCGCGTGCAGAAGCAGGCATAGGCTAGCCCGCGCGCCTTCAGTTCGTCTAGCGCGGCCTCGTAGGCGGCCGTCCGCTTCGACTGCATCAGCACCGACTCGTCCCAGTCGAGGCCCAGCCAGCGCAAGTCCTCGAAGATGCCGTCGACGAACTCCGGCTTGCACCGCGTCTGGTCGAGGTCTTCGATGCGCAGCCGGAACTTTCCGCCCGTCTCACGCGCTCGGGCGTGGCCGATTGCGGCGCTGTAGGCGTGCCCGAGGTGAAGCCGTCCGGACGGCGAAGGCGCGAATCTGGTAACGATCATTGTGAGTGTTGCCGAAAGGACTCTTGACCGAGAGTCAGTGAAAGTGGTGTCATATGCATGTCACGCCGGGTTGGCATCCGGTGGGCAACAAGGGAAGACGGGCCGTGCAAGCCCTCTCCTCCTTGGCGCTTAAATGGGCGCGTGCGACGAGGCCGGGGAGCTCGCAAGTTCGGACCGAACCGAACGAAAGGCTTGCGTCCCTCGCATGTATCATCCTGAGCTGATCCGCCATCCCGAGAGCTGCCCGGCTTTGGTGCTCAACGCCGATTACACGCCGCTGTCTTATTACCCGCTGTCGCTATGGCCGTGGCAGACGGCGATCAAGGCGATGTTCCTGGAGCGCGTCGACGTCGTCGCGCATTACGACCGCGAGGTGCACAGCCCCAGCGTCGCGCTGAAGTTGCCGAGCGTGATTGCGCTGCGCGATTATGTCCGGCCGAACGAATATCCGGCGTTTACGCGGTTCAACCTTTTCCTCCGCGACAAATTCCAGTGCGTCTATTGCGGGACGCGGAAGGAGCTGACCTTCGACCATGTGATCCCCCGCGCTTACGGCGGACGGACGACGTGGGAGAATGTCACGACTGCCTGCGCGCCCTGCAATCTGCGCAAGGGCGGCCGCACCCCGGCCGAGGCGCACATGCACCCGCATCGCGACCCGATCCGGCCGACGACCTGGCAGCTGCAGGAGCATGGGCGCGCTTTCCCGCCGAACTATCTGCACGAAAGCTGGCGCGACTATCTCTACTGGGATGTCGAGCTGCTGCCGTAGCCATTAGCCGGTTGTGGCGCAGGGGCTGGGGGCCTTATTCCCAAGGCCAACGTTGAAATGGTCAGCAGGACAAATAGCGCTGCGTCAAACAGAAGCCTTTGCTTACTCGCGCCACGGATGATGGCGTCGTAGGCCAAGAGCAGCAGTACGAGAAGAGACCCAATACCTGCTGCGAATTGTAGTACGTGCAAAATCGTAAGAGCGTCCATTCGAGCTGACTAGCGTCAGGGCCGAGCCGATCAAACTCGACGATTCTTATGAAGCCGTTAACCATATCCGCGTAGCGCTGGCGGCATGCAGATCCGGCACCCCACGCCCGACGAACGGCCGCGCATCCTGGTGGTCGAGCCGAACCGCACCAACCTCGGCGTCATGGCGCGGCGGCTGGCCGAGGCTGGCTACCGGGTGACCACCGCAGACAATGGCGAAGCCGCGATCGCCGAGCTTTACCGGCTGCCGATCGAGCTGGTGCTGTCGGAACTGAACATGCCGCGGATGAGCGGCGCCGAGCTTGCTCGCGCGATCCGCGGTGAAGTGCAGTGGGATGACATTCCGGTCATGCTGATCACCGGCAAGTCGGACCCCAAGGGCGCCGTCCGCGCCTACGAGTCGGGCGCCGACGACGTCATCCTGAAGCCGTTTCACTTCGAGGTTTTGATCGCCCGCATCGAGCGCCGGATCGAATGGGCGCGCTCAGTCCAGCGGTTGAAGCAGGACAATGCCGCGCTCGACGCGCGCGTGGTCGAACGGGCGATCCAGATCGGCGAATTGAAAGACGCGCTGAACGCGGCGCGGTCTCGCCGCTAGTCCGTCATGCTGAACTTGTTTCAGCATCCATTGTGAAGACGCGCGGCGACCCTCAGGAAAATGGATCCTGAAACGAGTTCAGGATGACAGGTTCGAGATGAAGTCTTTCACAGCAGGCCCGGTGTCGCCCCGGTCCAGCGCCATCGCCAGGTTGGCGATCACGAACCCGGACGCGCTGCCGCAGTCGTAGCGTTCGCCCTCGAACTCATACGCATGGAACGGCTGCTGGCCGATCAACTTGGCCATGGCGTCCGTGAGCTGGATCTCTCCGCCCGCGCCTTTCTCCTTGGCGTCGAGCGCGCGCATCACTTCGGGCTGTAGGATGTAGCGGCCCGGAAGCATCAGGTTTGAAGGCGCGGTGCCGGGCGCCGGCTTTTCGACCAGGCCGCGGATCTCCGTCATCCGACCGTTCTTCGCCCCCGGCTCGATTACGCCATATTTGTGGGTTTCGCTGTCCGGCACTTCGAGCGCCGCGACGATATTCCCGCCGACCTCAGCATAGGCATCGATCATCTGCTTCAGGCAGCCCGGCGTGCCGGCCATCAACTCATCCGGAAGCAACACCGCGAACGGCTCGTCGCCGACGATGTGCCG
>JAFBAM010000278.1 GCA_019247755.1 Sphingomonas sp. | reverse complement strand
TTTCTCGTAATGCGCTGTCGCAGCCGCGAGATCCCGGCGGGACAGATAGAAACGGCCCGCCTCCTTGTTCACCGACCAGGAGTCGGCACCGAGCCTGACCGCGATTTCCATCTTGGCTGATGCCGCATCGTGCTGCTGGCGCTGTTGGAGCCGCTTGAACATAGGCAAGTGCGCTTCGGCGATCGTCGGATCGATCGCTAAGGCAGCATTGGCAGCGACGAAGCCGTCGTCGACGTCCTGATTGTAAGTGTAGCGCAGGCTCGACTGGGCAAGCGCGAGCAGGGCCCATGCGTGTGCGTAATACGGATCGATTTCCACCGCGCGGCTGCAAATCCGCATCACTCGTTCCTCGCGGCGCATGTCGCCATGATTGCCGGTGATCCAATATTGCCTGGCCAACAGATAGAGGTTGTAGGCTTCGGCATCGTTGGTGCCGCGCTTCTCAATGGCCTTCTTCTCTTCCGGCAGCAGCTTGAGCTTAAGCGCGCGGACGATCGCCTTCCCGATCTCGTCCTGGATCTCGAAAATATCGGTGAGGTCGCGATCATAGCGATCAGCCCAGACGTGCCCGCCCGATTTGCCGTCGATCAGCTGCGCATTGATCCGCACGCGATCGCCCACCTTGCGGACGCTGCCTTCGAGCACGTGGGTGACGCCGAGCTTCCTGGCCACCTCGCAAACGTTCACCGACTTACCCTTGAAGGTGAAGGCGGTGTTTCGCGCAATCACTTCGAGGGCAGAGACCTTGGAGAGGTCCGTCGTGATGTCTTCACTGATCCCATCGCTGAAATATTCCTGCTCGGGGTCGCCGCTCATGTTCTGGAAAGGCAGCACACAGACGGAGACCTCTCGGGTCGATTGACGCGGCTCGTCTACGGCAGCCGGGCTCCCGGCAAGCTCGGCGACGCTGGCGACAAGCTTGCGCCAGCCTGCCGCGGTTCGTTGGCCGTCCCAGCCCTTCAAATCCGCGCACTGGATCTGATTAAACGGCATTGGCGGTATCGTCCCATCGAGCGTCGCCTGAATCAGGGTAAGCTTAGCCCGGGCCGTATCCGCCTCAGCACGCACCCAGTGCGACTTCGCTGCTTCTGCCGACCAGAGCACGACCACAGCGGCGGCACCGTTGATGCGCTCCTCGATGACATCGGCGTAGGCACGGTGTGCCGGCAACTCGTCGTCGCGCCAGACCTCGAAGCCGCCCTCGCGCAGCTCGTCCGCAATCAGGCAGGCAAGCGGCTCGTCGCTTCGAGCGTAGGAAATGAAGACGTGCGACATGAGCGCTGCCCCTGGCGCTGCGCCGCGCTACTCGGCCGTCGTCGGGTCGATTGTCGCGCGGACCTCGGAAACCTTGTTGCAGGGGAAGCCGCCGCGTTGCGCGTGTTCGCGCACCAGCTCCTCATTGGGCGCGCGATAGATGCAGTAGAGCTTGTTGTCGGTAACGTAACTGTGAACCCACTGGATTTGGGGGCCAAGGTCACGAAGTACCGAGCAGGATGTCTGCGACGCCATCCTCAGGTCTTCGGGACTCAAGGAGCCCGCGCCCGGCATTTCCCTCTCAATCACGTACTGGGGCATGACACCTCCCGACCGTTATTTTTGTGGGGACATCGCTTCCCATAACACCGCTTAACTCAAATGTCCGCAGGGGCTCCTTCGACCACCCTATAAGGAAAAAGCCCCGCCTCGCCGAAGCGAGACAGGGCCTTTTCTCCCCTCCATCCACTGCGGACCGATCTAATCGATCTTCGGCAGCGTCGAATATTGGTGAAACGGAGGCGGGCTCGACAGAGTCCATTCGAGCGTCGTCGCCCCTTCGCCCCACGGGTTGTTCGGCGCCTTCTTCCCGGCGGCCAGCGACCACAGGATGTTGACGAAGAAGATCGCTACGCCGGCAACGGTGATCATGTATCCGTAGGTCGAAAGCTTGTTCCAGTAAGCGAACGCAGGCGTGTAATCCGGAATGCGCCGCGGCATTCCGTCCAGACCGAGGAAATGCTGAGGGAAGAAGATCAGGTTCACGCCGACGAACATCGTGAAGAAGTGCAGCTTGCCAAGCAGCTCATTGTACATTTTGCCGCTCATCTTCGGGAACCAGTAATAGAAACCGCCGAAGATCGCGAACACCGCACCGAGGCTCAGCACGTAGTGGAAGTGCGCCACGACGTAGTAGGTATCGTGCATGTAATTATCGACGCCGCCGTTCGCGAGCACGACGCCGGTGACGCCGCCAACCGTGAACAGGAAGATGAAGCCGATCGCCCACAGCATCGGGGTCTCGAACGTGATCGATCCGCCCCACATCGTGGCGATCCAGCTGAAGATCTTCACGCCGGTCGGGACCGCGATGATCATGGTTGCCGCCGTGAAGTACATCTTCTCGTCGACGCTCATGCCGGTCGTGAACATGTGGTGCGCCCAGACGACGAACCCGATCACCCCGATCGCGACCATCGCGTAAGCCATGCCGAGATAGCCGAACACCGGCTTACGGCTGAAGGTCGCGACGATCTGGCTGATCATTCCGAAGCCGGGAAGGATCAGGATGTAGACCTCCGGGTGGCCGAAGAACCAAAAGAGGTGCTGGTAAAGGACCACGTTGCCGCCGCCCGAAGCGTCGAAGAAGGTCGTCCCGAAGTTACGGTCGGTCAGCAGCATGGTGATCGCGCCAGCCAGGACCGGCAGCGACAGCAGCAGCAGGAAGGCGGTGACCAGCACCGACCATACGAACAGCGGCATCTTGTGTAGGGTCATGCCCGGCGCACGCATGTTGAAGATGGTGGTGATGAAGTTGATCGCACCGAGGATCGAACTCGCACCCGCGAGGTGGAGCGAGAAGATCGCCATGTCCACCGCGGGACCTGCAGAGCCCGACGTGGATAGCGGAGCATAAACCGTCCAGCCTGTACCCGCGCCGAGGCCCGTTCCTCCGCTGACGAAGGTCGAGCCCAGAAGGAGACAGAAGGACGGAATCAGCAGCCAGAAGCTGATGTTGTTCATGCGCGGGAACGCCATGTCCGGCGCGCCGATCATCAGCGGCACGAACCAGTTGCCGAAACCGCCGATCATCGCCGGCATGACCATGAAGAAGACCATGATCAGGCCGTGCGCAGTGATCAGCACGTTCCAGTGATGCGCCCATTCGTCGAAGTTCGCCGTGCCGGCGCCGATCGGCCAGGCGCGGTTCAAGACCTGGATGCCCGGCTCCATCAGCTCCCACCGCATGATGCCCGAGATACCGCCCCCGATGATACCCGCGACGATTGCAAAGAGCAGGTAGAGCGTGCCGATGTCCTTGTGGTTCGTCGACATGAACCACCGGACGAAGAAGCTCGGCTTGTGGTCAGCGTCATGATGGGCGTCGTGCGCCTCGTGTGGGCTGAGGTGCAGCGAGTCGGCGGTGGTGCTCATGGGACTGAAACTCTCTTCGCTTAATTCTGTGCGGTGGCGGCTTGGTTGGTCGCGGGCTCGGGTGTTGCGTTCGCGGCGGGAGCAGCAGTTTCAGCGGTCGGAGCGGCTGCGGCAGCAGGCTGGGCACCCGGCATATGGCCACCATTCTTGCCGACCCATTCGGCGAACTGCGCCTGTGGAACGACCTCGATCGCGATCGGCATGAAGCCGTGCCGAGCGCCGCAAAGCTCCGAGCACTGGCCGAAATAGACGCCCGGCCGATCAACCTTGGCCCAGGTCTCGTGGAGCTGCCCGGGATTCGCATCCTGCTTGATCCAGAAGGCTGGCATCGCAAAGCTGTGGATGACGTCGTCGGCTGTGACGATGAACTTCACGACCTTGCCGGCCGGAATGACCAACCGGTTGTCGACCGCGAGCAGCGGCGGCCCATCACGGGGATCGCGGGCACGCTGGTTGGCCTGGCGAGTCGGGTCGTTCGCTTCCTTCAGCATGTAGCTGTCGAAGGAGACACCGTAGTCCGGCAGTTCGTAGGACCAGTACCACTGGTGGCCCGTGACCTTCACGGTGAGGTCAGCGCGGGGCGGCGTGTACTGGTGACGAAGCAGACGGATCGACGGGATCGCGATGCTGACCAGGATCAGGACGGGGACCAGGGTCCAGACGACCTCGATCAAAGTATTGTGTGAATTACGCGATGGCGTCGGGTTAGCGCCGCGGCGAAAACGGATGATCGCGAACAGCAGCAAGGCGAGAACGAAGACGCTGATGATGGCGCACAGGGTCAGCAGCCAGTTGTTGTGGAAGGCCGCGGCCTCCTCGCCGATCGGAGTCACCTGGTACTGAAGGCCCTTGCGGCCGTCGGGCTCGCCGATGCCCGGCGTCGGGATCGCATGGCCAACGCTGCCGTACACGATTGCCGGCTGGGCCGCGTCGGGCTTGGTCGCGTCCTGCGCGGTTCCCGCAGGAGGTGTTGCCGTCGTCGCTGCCGTCTGGCTGGGCGCCGGCGCCTGAGCCCCGGCGGCCGCAGGTGTGAGCCCGGCTGCGGCCAAGGCGATCGCCCATCCAATCAATCTCATCTGTACCCCATGCCTGGAACTCAGGAACGCGGATGCGCACCTGCATTTGCGAGGCTCTATAGGCGCGGGTTTTCGGAGCCTCAAGACGGTCGAAGAGATGTAATCAGCGGCGGTGTTGAAGGGGCGAGGCCGCCAGCCTAAACGCCTTTGCCGAATGACGATGACCGACGACGAGATCCTGGCCGAGTTTCGCGCCGCCGACGCCCTGCTTGAAGGGCACTTCATCCTGTCGTCCGGCCTGCGCAGCCCGAAATACCTCCAGTGCGCGCGCGTGCTGATGGATGGCGCGAGGGCAGAGCGGTTGGCGAAGGCGCTTGCCGCCAAGATACCCCAGGATATTCGCGATTGGATCGAAGTGGTGGTTTCACCAGCGATGGGCGGCCTCATCATCGGGCACGAAATGGGCCGCGCATTGGGGAAGCCAGCGATGTTCCTCGAACGGCCGCAGGGGGTGTTCGAATTCCGGCGCGGCTTCCATCTCGAGCGCGGAAGCAAGGTGCTGATGGTCGAGGATGTGGTCACGACGGGACTGTCGTCGCGCGAAGCGATCGAGTCCGTCCTGGACGCCGAGGGCGAAGTCATCGCAGAGGCGGCGCTGGTCGACCGCTCCTCGGGCAAGGCCGATCTCGGTGTCCCCTTCTTCCCGCTGATCCGCATCGACGTTCCGACCTATGAAGCGGATGCGGTCCCGCCGGAGCTCGCCGCCATTCCCGCGATCAAGCCGGGGAGCCGCGCCGCCGCGTGACTCAGCGCCTGCGCCTCGGCGTCAACATTGATCACGTCGCGACCATCCGGAACGCGCGCGGCGGCGACCATCCGGACCCGGTGCGTGCCGCCCACATCGCTGCCGATGCGGGCGCGGATGGCATCACGGCGCACCTCCGCGAAGATCGCCGCCATATCACCGACAATGACATTGATCGGCTGATGGCCGAGATCGCCTTGCCGCTGAACCTGGAGATGGCGGCGACCGAAGAGATGCTGGCGATCGCGCTGGCGCA
>JAFBAM010000312.1 GCA_019247755.1 Sphingomonas sp. | reverse complement strand
TTGATCGGACGGAGGCTCTCGACGACGACGATCACTTTCTTGCCGACGCAATATTCCTCGATCGGCTGAACTTTGATCCCACCCAGGGAAATATCGTGGACGTCGACCGTATAGTAAGTCTTGCCGACACGAACCGAGGCTTTGCAGGGAATTTCGAGGCGCGGGGGGCGCGGGCGGAAGCCGTGGCGCGGCTTGCGCCCGGCGAGTAGCTCGCCAAGGTCGACGTTCTGCTCGAACTTCATCCCAGCCATCTCTTCGCGGATCCAGATGATCGAGCCCGGAATTCGCTGCGACGACAGCTCAAGTTCGACATGGTCGCCGACCGCCGGTGCCTTGGTCACGATCAACATCACACCACCGGCCGAGAGATTCTTGATCTTCACCAACTGCTCACTGCCATTGGCGTCGGTGAGCTTTCCGACGCGGAGCATCGCGGCGACCCGCTCGTCGTTACGACGCTCTGCCGGACGCGGCACAGCGGTCGAGAGCGAGACGGTGGTCGACTCGAAGGCAGCATCGCTGCTGCTGAAAGCCTGGCCTGAGAACTTCCTCCGGATGAGGTCGCCGATCATGTGGAAAACAGCCCTCCAAGAGGCGCATATCGCGCCAAATTGGGACTTTATCGGGAACGCGGTTAAAAAGGCGTTGAGAAAGCTTGTGTGACGCGTTGTCGCTGCTTACGCCCCGTTGCGGGGAGAAACGAGTTTGATGCCGCAGCCTAGACTGCTGCTGATCGATGACGAGCCCGCCCTGGCCGAGTTCCTGGCGAACGCGGCCACAGCATGTGGCTTCGACCCCATCGTCACCGCCCGCGATGAACAATTCCGCGATGAATTCATCGCCAAACGGCCCGAGATGGTAGCGCTCGACCTCGGCATGCCGGGCATGGACGGCGTCGAGCTGACGCGCTTCCTAGCGGAGCAGGAGTATCGCGGGCCGGTCCTCATCGTCAGCGGGTTCGACCGGCGGATCCTCGAGTCGGCATTCCGGCTTGGAGAGGCCCTTGGCCTCCAGATGGTCGGTCCGGTTGAGAAGCCCGTCCGGTTCGATGTGCTCGAAGAACTGCTCGGCAAACTCAAGATGACGTTGGTCCAATGAGCCCACAAGCCGAGCTGGAATTGATCAATGGCCTGCAGCGGGCGTTGGACTCGCAACGGCTCCGGATGGTCTACCAGCCTAAAGTTTCGGTGCGCGACGGAGGTCTGAGGCAGCTCGAGGCGCTGGTCCGCTGGGAGGATCCGGAACTGGGTCCGGTCAAACCGTCGCAATTCGTGCCGTTGGCCGAAGAGCACGGGCTGATCCATGAACTCACGCAGTGGGGCCTGCGTACGATCCTAAAGCAGTGGCTCGAATGGCGCGACCAGGGCCTCGACACCTGCATCGCCTTCAATATTTCCGCGCTTAGCGTCCAGCACCTGGATTTCCCCGACCTGGTCGAGCGGATGTGCCGGGCGCTCGGCGTGCCCACCGACCGACTGGTGCTGGAGCTGACCGAGGGGGCCACCCAGCCGCTGGTGAAGCTTATCGACGCGCTGACGCGCTTCCGCATCAAGGGAATCGGGCTCGCGATCGACGACTTCGGAACCGGATATTCGTCCCTGATGCAGCTTCGGCAGCTGCCGTTTACCGAGGTGAAGATCGATCAGGCTTTCGTGGCTGATGTGCCCAACTCGCGCGATTCACGGCTGATCATCCAGGCGGTCACTGACCTTGCTCATGGCCTTGGCCTGACTGCGACCGCGGAGGGTGTGGAGACGCTGGACCAGCTCCGCATCATGCGCGAGCTTGGGTGCGACTATGTGCAAGGCTACCTCATCTCCGCCCCGCTGCAGCCGGATGCAGTGAAGCCTTGGATCCAGAAGTTCCGCCGCGCCTGGCCGGCGATGATCGCCGACGAAAAGCTCGCCTTATTCGGCGACGTCGAAGCGAATACCCTGGGCGAGTGGCAGATCTGACCCGTAATTGATGGTGTTGGTCTGGCGCCGCATGTAGGCGCGCCAACTGTCCGACCCGCTTTCTCGTCCGCCGCCGGTTTCTTTCTCGCCACCGAACGCACCGCCGATTTCTGCGCCGGACGGTCCGATGTTGACGTTGGCGATTCCGCAGTCGGAGCCCGACGCAGACATGAAACGCTCCGCTTCTTTGAGATCGGTTGTGAAAATCGACGATGAGAGCCCTTGCGGAACTGAATTATTCAGCGAGATGGCTTCGTCGAAATCGCGGTATCGCAAGACGTACAGGATCGGCGCGAAGGTTTCCTTGAGGACCATGCCCTCCTGCGCCGGCGCTTCGATGATCGCGGGCCGGACGTAGAAGCCGCCGCGGACGGCATCGACGCGCTCGATGCGGTCGCCGAGCACGTTCGTCATTCCCGTGAATGCCGCTTCGTCGATCAGGGGGCCGATCAAAGTCTCCGGATCGCGCGGATCGCCAATCTTGACCTGTGCGAAAAGGTTTCGCAGCCGTTCTACCAACCCGTCGGCGACGCTCTCGTGGACGATAAGACGGCGAAGCGTGGTGCAGCGCTGCCCCGCCGTACCGGCGGCGGCGAACAGGATCGCTCGCGCCGCCAGTTCGACGTCGGCGGACGGACAGACGATCATCGCATTATTGCCGCCAAGCTCGAGCAGCACCCGTCCGAACCGCTGAGCGACCTTCGGTCCGACGGCGCGGCCCATCGCTGTCGAACCTGTGGCGGACACGAGCGCGACCCGCTGGTCAGCCACCAGCGCCGCTCCAACCTCGCGCTCGCCCTGCACCAGCTGAACCAAACCGTCGGGTGCATCGCCAAAACGCTCCAGCGCTCGTCGAACGAGCGCCATGACCGCCTCGGCGCAAAGCGGCGTCTTCTCGCTCGGCTTCCAGATCACCGGGTTGCCGCACACCAGTGCCAACGCAGAGTTCCACGCCCACACCGCGACCGGGAAGTTGAACGCGCTGATCACCAGCACCGGCCCGAGCGGATGCCATTGCTCCATCATCCGATGGTTCGGCCGCTCGCTGGCGATGGTGAGGCCGTAGAGTTGGCGCGACAGGCCCACGGCGAAGTCGCAGATGTCGATCATCTCCTGAACTTCGCCCAGGCTTTCCTGGATGATCTTGCCGGCTTCGAGCGTGACGAGGCTGGCCAGGGAAACCTTCGCCAGCCGCAACTCCTCGCCTAGCAGGCGCACAAGCTCGCCGCGTCGGGGCGCTGGCACGGTCCGCCACAACTCAAATGCCTTCACGGCTTGAGCGCAGGCAGTTTTCGGGTTGCCCGGCGACGCTCGTCCGATCTCGCTTCCGTCGATCGGGGAGCGGCTGACCAGGCTGCCCTCAGAACGGACGCCAAATTGCTTCAATATCTCAGCGACTTCGCCGGCAACGCTCATCCCAACAGCTCCTTCGCGCGCGCCATCGCGGCGATACCCGCGTCGATTGTCTCGTCTTTCTTGGCAAAGCACAGCCGCACCAAGTGCCGTGGCGGGTCGTCTGCCGCAAAGGCCGAGAGAGGAATGACTGCGACCCCTGCCTGCTCCACGGCAGCGAGGGCGAAGCTTTCGTCATCCATGGCGATTCCCGACGCAGCTAGATCCACGCAGACGAAATAGGTCGCCTCGCCCCCGATCACGTCGAACCCGGCATCGCGGAGCCCACCCACTAGGCGGTCGCGGGCGCGCGTGAAGCGCGGGCGCATCGCTGCAATCCATGGTTCCCCGACCTCCAGCCCAAAGGCGACAGCCGATTGCAGGTTCGGAGGCGTCGAAAAGTTGATGAACAGGTGGGCCCGTGCGACCACCGCCGCCAGCTCGGGCGATCCGATCATCCACCCGACCTTCCAGCCCGTCAGCAAGAAGATCTTGCCCGCCGACCCGACTTTGATCGTCCGCTCGGCCATGCCCGGCAACGACGACAGCGGCACGAACGGCTGATCGCTCAGTACGACATGCTCCCACACCTCGTCGCTGATCACGATCAGGTCGTGCTCGCGAGCAATGCGAGCCAGGGTTTCCAGCTCTTCGCGCTCGAACATGCGCCCGGCGGGGTTGTGGGGGTTGTTGAAGATGATCGCCCGTGTCTTGGGGGTTATCGCCCCTTCCAGCGCCGCCGCATCGATTCGCCAGCCGGGGGGCTGGAGCGCAACTTCCCGAACGATTGCGCCCGCGCTTCGGACCATTGGCGCGTAGCTGTCGTAGGCTGGTGTCAGCAGGATCACTTCGTCGCCCGCCTGAACGGTCGCGAAGATAGCGGCCCCAAGTGCTTCGGTGGCTCCGCTCGTTACGCAGACATGGTCTGCGCTCAGAGACAGCCCCTGGTAACGGTTGTAATGTGTGGCGACGGCGTCACGCAGTGCCATGAGCCCTCGCGATGGAGGATATTGGTTCGACCCGTCCCTCAGCGCATTCGCGGCAGCGTCCAGTATCTCCTCAGGCCATCCGAAATCGGGGAAGCCCTGCCCAAGGTTCACGGCTCCTCGTTCGACCGCGAGGTTCGACATCCGTTCGAAGACGCTGGTCTTCATCTGCTCGTAAAGCGGGTTCATCGCCGATGGGCATAGCGCGACGCACGGCTGACCGCGAGCGATGCAACTTTCCTGAGAGGCGCGAATTGGCATGCGACCCACAGTTCAGGAATGTCCGATGCCGAAGCGTGAAGCGACTCTCTACCGAATGAAGCTCTCAAACCACGAATGCCCTTACGGCCTGCTCGCCAAGCGCATGCTCGAGGATGCGGGGTTTGCAATTGACGAGCATCTTTTGACGACCCGCGATGAAGTGGATGCCTTTCAGGCCAAGCATGGCGTGAAGACCACCCCGCAAATCTTCGTCGACGGCGAGCGTATCGGCGGAAGCGAGGAGCTTGCAGCATATCTGGAGCAAGTGCCGCTGGACTGACGCGCGCCGTTGACGGCTATCGCGCTTCTTGGGATGGGCTAATCGCCCCTCCCTTGAACCAGGTACTGCTCTTAAGTGACGGACGACGCGCCATATCTTCTCGACGTGACGCGTCTGATTTGGCGTCGCTGGAAGGGTCGCTTTCCAACCGGCGTCGATCGCGTGTGCCTCGCGTACCTCGGGCACTTTGCAGAGCGCTCCCAAGCAGTCATTCAGCACGATCGTCTACGCCGGATCTTAAGCCGCGAGGCATCAAAAGAGCTGTTCGACCTGCTTGAAGGACCGGCTGATCGTTTCCGTCGAAAGCTACCGCTGGGAGCTTTGAGGCACCTGACCGGCCTGAACGAAAAAGGGCGCGGCCGGCCGTATCTCAACGTCGGCCATACCGGTCTCAATTCGATCGGTTTCAGGCATTGGGTCAGCCGCGCGGACGTCAGGCCAGTCTACTTAGTCCATGACCTCATTCCGATCACCCATCCCGAATACTGCCGCGCCGGTGAAGCCGAGCGCCATCGTGAGCGAATGCGTAGTGTCCTCACTACCGGCGCTGGGGTGATTGGGAACAGCCAGGCAACGCTTGATGACCTCGCCCGGTTTGCCAACGACGAGGGTCTGAAGATGCCGCCTTCGGTGGCGGCTTGGCTTGGCACGGATCCCCTGCCTGCGGCCGTCGCGGTGAACGAAGCCGACCGGCCTACTTTCGTGGTCCTCAGCACGATCGAGGCCCGAAAAAATCACCTGATGTTGCTCCAGGTCTGGGAGCGGCTGATCGATCGGCTGGGCAGTAAGACTCCACTGCTTCTGATCATCGGGCAGCGAGGCTGGGAAGCCGCTCCGGTGTTCGACCTCCTCGACCACAGCGAGAAGCTGCGCAGTCATGTGGTCGAGCTCAATCATTGTTCAGACGAAGAACTTGCTGGCCATCTGAGTTCTGCGCGGGCTTTGCTCTTCCCGAGCCTCGTCGAGGGCTATGGCCTTCCGCTCGTTGAAGCGCTCGGACTCGGTGTTCCCGTCATTGCCAGCGACCTTCCGGTCTTCAGGGAGATTGGGGGTCACATACCCACCTACCGCAATCCGACTGACGAGACGCAGTGGGAGGAGACAATCCTAGACTATGCAGAGACGGATAGTGCGAAGCGAAAATCGCAACTGCAGCGGCTGACTGGTTTCAATTCACCCAGTTGGCCAGTCCATTTCGACAAGGTCGAGAAATGGCTGAGCTCACTCGGCTAGGCAGCCAAGCCGTTCCAGCATCGAATGGATGAGGGTCTGGACGGCGGACTCGCTCGCGATCCCTCCTCGCACGAGGCAGCGATCGACGAGGACGCGTCGGAAAGCACCGTAGAGGCCGGGCTCAGGCGGTACGGGATCGGTCCAGAACTCGTCGAGGTGGCGCGAGAAGGTCAGGCCGGGAACCTTGTAGATCGCTTCGCCCAG
The DNA here is from genome assembly GCA_019247755.1 of Sphingomonas sp. Taxonomy (GTDB): domain Bacteria; phylum Pseudomonadota; class Alphaproteobacteria; order Sphingomonadales; family Sphingomonadaceae; genus Sphingomicrobium. Next base: position 1,754 of record JAFBAM010000312.1, on the reverse strand, counting down.
GGTGCAGACCGGACGTCCCGCGGCGAGGGCAAGGGTCGCCGATGTGCTGTTGACGCAGACCATGCCGGCCGCATCGGTCGCCAGTTGCTCGAGATTGCCGCCATCTACGAAATGAACTTGCTCGCCGATACCAAGGCGTCGTGCTCGACCTTGGACGTACGAACGCCAATTCGACAGTGACGTATCGAACGGATGTGCCTTGATCAGGAGATGGGCATTCGACGGCGCGTGACGCGCGAAACTTTCCATGACGTAGGACGCCGCGGCGCGCATGTCCGGGAACGGCGAATGGCTCCTGATCTGATAGTCACCCGACAATTGCAGCGGGAACAGGAAGAACGACTTGCCTTCCAGGCGCTGCAAGACCTCATTGGTCTGCCGAAGCCGAACTCCGCTGGTCAGCCATTTCCACCCCCATCCGATCGCTTCCATAAAGGCGGAGCCCGGACGGTGCGTCCGGTAGAAAGGATAGGTCAGCCGACCGACGTGCACCGCAATGTAGTGTTTCGCGGTGTCACGCACGCGTCGACGGAAAGACGCTCTGATCGGCGGCAGGTAGGGCTCTGGCGGAAGTGCCCTCGCTTGCTCAACCAGCCATTCCTTGTTCCGGGCAAGGCGGGAGTGGCCGTTCACGCCGTCGAGCTCGAGCGTCATCCAGTGCGGACGCAGGTACCCTTCTTCGAGGACGTAGGTGCGTATGCCACGCAACGCGGCAACGCCCCGCGCCGACACATGGTACGGGCGGCAATCGCCGAAGAGCAGAATGTCGGTGATCTGATGCTCACGCAGAAAATTGTCGAAGAACACCGGCCAGTCACGGAATGCCCCGCGAAAGTTCGTCGCCGGCTCCGGCCAGTCGGCCTGGTCCCCGCCGCAGATGTTTATCCGCTCGACCTTCACCCCCTGCTCTCGCATGGCGAGGGCAAGCTGATGCATCATCGGCCCAGGCGGGCCCTGCAGGAAGAGAAAGGCCCTTCGTTCCGGTTTGTGGAGTAGCCCGCGTGGCCCGAGAGGTTGCCGCTCGACTGGCGCGGTCGGCGGACGGAACAATACACTGAGATTTCCGGTCGGTCGGTTCACTGGACCAGGCTCCTCAAACGACGCATGAGCTTGCCCTGCAGTCGGCGCACGCCGACGAGCAGGCCGGGATCGGTATCTTCGGATTTGCTGAGGCGGGCGACGACCACTTCGGCCGGGCAAGGCAGACCCGTTACCGGATCGAGATAGCGGGGATAAATCAACAACGTGGCCGCAACGAGTTCGTCGACGGTCCGCCTCGCAGTGCGGCGAGCGGGTACTGGGCCGAAATCCTTGGTCAGGCCCCACCCCCCGTAAAACGGAACGCCGTAGGTCGCGACTTTCTTTCCGCGTAGCAGGGCCTCAAAACCCGCGAGCGACGTGTTGACGTGAACTTCATCGGCCAGAGCGATGAGCGAGGCTATCGGCACTTCCCCGACGATCTCGTCAGCAAACTCAAGGCATGCTCGGTCAGAAATCGCCCCGCGCCGATGGCCCGCAAGCACGTCGGGATGCGGCTTGTAGAGAATGTAAGCGTCGGGCGCCTCTGCGCGCACTCTCTTGAGCAGTTCGAGATTGGAAGCCAGGCCGCAACCTCCGAGCTCGACCGCGCGATCGTCCTCAACCTGGCCAGGGACGAGAACATGCCTGCGGTTGGTAATGCGCCTTTCAATCGGGGTCGTGCCTTGTTCGTACTTCCCGAGGCCCGCTTCGACGATCAGCGCACGGAGTTCCCA
>JAFBAM010000266.1 GCA_019247755.1 Sphingomonas sp. | reverse complement strand
TCGGCGCCACGGATGGCCCGGATGAGATTGTCAGCCGGTAGGTCGTCCGGGACGATGAAAGCGAAGTCGCGCGTAATCGCTTGCAAAGGCGGCGGCGCGTAGGCTGTGCGGGCGCGGCCCGATGACCGCGATGCCGGGATCGCGTCGAGATAGAGCTCGGCAGCGACTGAGCCGGCGGGGGCATCGAGGTTCTTCGCCAGGCCTGGATGAAGCTCGCCGAATGCCGCGACGACGGTCTTCGGCCCAAGCCCGAGCTTTGCCGAGCGGCCGGGATGCCAGGTCGGTCCGGCATCGGGAAATACCTGCAGGTTCGCGACCGGAGCACCCGCGGCTTCGAGCAGTGCGAGGACTTCGGCCTTGGCATCGAACGCATTGAAGGGCTGCGCCTTGCCGGCCTGCCAGCCGCGCCCCTGCCGATCGCCCGCCAACAGCAGGCCGAGCGTCGGATGCTCCAAGTCGCCGAGATAGCGGCGGCCGAACTCGAACAGCCTAACCGATGAGGCGCCACGATCGAGATTGCGGCGCGCCGCGGCGATCAGCCCCGGAAGGAGCGATGGCCGCATCACCTTCATGTCTTCGCTGATCGGGTTGGCGAGCTTCCATTCGCCGCCTCCGAAGGCTTCGGCCTCGGCATCCGAGATGAAGCTCCAGGTCACCGCTTCGTCGAGGCCGCGCGCCGCGGCCGTGCGCCGCACTCGCCGCTCCATCAGCTGCGAGCGCGTGGCGGTCGGCTTGGCGACGCCGGGCGCTCGGTCGAGCGGGGTAGAAGGCACCTGATCGTAGCCGGTGATGCGCGCAACTTCTTCGACCAGGTCGGCCGGACCTTCGACATCGCGGCGCCAGGTCGGGATCGTCACCTCATTGCCGCTGACCTCAAAGCCTAGGCTTTCGAGGATTTGGCGCTGGCGCGTCTCGGGGACTTCAATGCCGCCGAGCGCTTTGGTACGGCCGAAGTCAAACGTGATCCTCCGCTTGTCGACCGGCGGTGTGCCCGCGCGCACCACCGCGGATGGCTCGCCGCCGCAAATGTCGACGATGAGGCCGGCAAGGATCGCGAGGCCCTCATCGAGGAACGCTGGATCGACCCCGCGCTCGAAGCGGCTGCGCGCGTCGCTGGTGAGGCCGAGCTTCTGGCCGGTCCGGGCGATGCTCTCCGGCTCGAAAAAGGCGATCTCGAGCACAACGTCGGTGGTCTCGGCAGAGACGCCCGAATGCTCCCCGCCCATGATCCCACCGATGTCATGGATTTCGTTCGCGTCGGCGATGACGCACATTGAGGAGTCTAGCGCATATTTCTTCTCGTTGAGGGCGAGCACCGTCTCGCCGTCGCGAGCGCGCCGCGCACCAAGATGGCCGTGCAGGCGAGCAAGGTCATAGACGTGCGCCGGCCGGCCGTAGCCGATCGTCATGTAATTGGTAATGTCGACCAACGCCGAGATCGGTCGCTGCCCCGCTGCCTTCAGCCGGCGCTGCATCCAGTCGGGAGAGGCCCCGTTGCGGACGCCCCGGATCGCCTGGCCGAAAAAGGCCGCGCAGGACTCGGGGTCGTCGTTGCGGATCTCGATCGGGCAGGGGATGCTGCCTTCGACTTGCGGCACTGCTAGCGGCTTCAGCGTGCCCAAGCCTGCTGCAGCGAGATCGCGCGCGATCCCGCGCACGCCCATCGCATCCTGGCGATTGGGCGTGACGTTGACGTCGAACACCGGGTCGTCGAGCCCGGCATATTGGGCGAAGGCCGCGCCGACCGGGGCGTCCGCCGGCAGCTCGATGATCCCGCTATGGTCGTCGCCAAGCTCAAGCTCGCGCGACGAGCACATCATGCCATGGCTCTCGACTCCGCGGACCGCGCGGACGCCAAGCGTCATGTCGCTGCCGGGGATGTAAGCGCCCGGCGGACCGAACACGCCGAGCATTCCGGCGTGCGCATTGGGCGCACCGCAGACGACCTGGACTGGCCCATCGCCGGCATCGACCGTCAGCACCTGCAGCTTGTCGGCCTGCGGATGCTTTTCCGCTGTCAGCACCTTCGCGACGCGGAACGGCGCTAGCGCCTCGGCGGGGTTGCTGACTTCTTCGACCTCGAGGCCGATGGCGGTCAGTTTGTCGGCGATTTCCTGGGCGGAAGCATTCGTGTCGAGATGCTCTTTCAGCCAGTCGAGCGAGAACTTCATGCGCCGACCCCACCAGATAGGGTGGGCACATCAAGCGCTCGGAAGCCATAATGCTTGAGCCAGCGGATATCGCCGTCGAAGAACGCGCGGAGGTCGTCCATGCCGTATTTCAGCATCGCCAGACGATCGATGCCGCAGCCGAAAGCGAAGCCCTGCCACTCGTCAGGGTCGAGCCCCATGTTCTTAATCACGCGAGGATGGACCATCCCGCTGCCGAGGATCTCCATCCAGCCTTCGCTGCCGCCGACCACGCGGCGGCCCTTTTCCATCGACCAGCCGATGTCGAGCTCGGCCGAGGGCTCGGTGAAGGGGAAGTAGGACGGACGAAACCGCATCACGATGTCGTCGCGTTCGAAGAAGGCTTTGACGAAGGTCTCGAGCGTCCACTTGAGGTGGCCGAGCGTGATGCCGCGGTCGAGGACGAGCCCTTCGACCTGGTGGAACATCGGCGTGTGGGTCGCGTCGCTGTCCGAGCGGTAGACTCGGCCAGGCGCGATCACGTAGAGCGGCGCCCCGTGCTTCTCGCCTGCGCGAATCTGCACTGGCGACGTGTGCGTGCGGAGGACGCGAGGCTCCTCATCGGCGTTACGCGGCTGGACATAGAAGGTGTCCATCATCGCGCGGGCGGGGTGGCTCTCGCCCATGTTGAGCGCAGTGAAATTGTACCACTGGCTTTCGATCTCTGGCCCCTCCGCGACCGAGAAGCCCAGGTCGGCGAAGATTTCGGCGAGCTCGTCCATGACCTGGCTAACCGGGTGGACGGTGCCGCTGACGCTTTCAGGGGCGGGAAGCGAGAGGTCGACCTTCTCGGTCGCGAGCTTGCGCTCGAGCTCGGCACTTTCGAGTGCCGCCTTCTTCCCGGCCAGCGCGTCCGTGACCCGTTCGCGGAGCGCATGGATCTTTGGCGCCTCGACCGCGCGCGTCTCGGCGTCCATCGTACCGAGCGACTTGAGCAGCGCAGTAATCGCCCCTGACTTGCCGAGCGCCGATACCCGTACAATTTCAAGCTCGCTGAGGCTGTCAGCGGCCGCAATGCGGTCGAGCATGGTCTCGGCGTCGATCATCGCGGCGGCTCTAGCAATGCCGCGCTGCAAAATGCAAAGGCGGTGACGCGATGAGCGATTGGCCTGAGCTGAGCGTCGAGCGGGATCACGACACGCTGGCGATCCTTCACCTCGCCGCGCAGATGCTCGGCAAGATCCGCGTTGCCCACGCGCCCTGGCTCAATCACGGCTGGCACGTCGCGCTTCAGCCGAACGCGCGCGGCCTCGGAATCCAGCCGACCAAAGCGAGCGGCGGCCGCACCTTTACGCTGACGCTCGACCTCTGCCGCCATGCGATCGTGCTGTGGATCAGCGACGGCGGACGCGAGGAGCTGCCGCTCAACGCGGGCAGCATCTCCGCACTGCACCGACGGCTCGTCGCGATGCTCGAGCTGCACGGCCTGCCATCGACGTTCAACGGCCGACCGAATGAGATCGCCGACGCGCTGCCGTTCGCGGAGGACGATGCGCCGCGCAATTACGACCGTGATTCCGCCGAGCGGTTCCGGGCCTCGCTGGCGGCCGTACTGCCCGTTTTCGCCCGCTTCCGCGCCGGATTCAGCGGCAAGGCCAGCCCGGTTCATTTCTGGTGGGGCAGCTTCGACCTCGCAGTCAGCCGCTTTTCGGGCCGGAAGGCGCCTCCGCATCCGGGCGGCCTGCCGGGCCTGCCCGACCGCATCACCCGCGAAGCCTATAGCGACGAGGTTGCCAGCGCCGGCTTCTGGGCGGGCGGTGCGACCGAGGCCGAACCCTTCTTCTACAGCTACGTCTATCCCGAGCCCGACGGGTATCGAGCAGCGCGTGTTCGTCACGGCCGTTTCGAAGAAACCTATGGGGAATTCACGCTGCCCTATGCGTACGTCCGCGCTTCGGACGAGCCCGCCCGGATGCTCATGGAGTTTTTCGACTCTGCCTATGCCGCTGGGGCCGACCTCGCGAAGTGGGACCGGACCGCGCTCGAGCGGGAGCCCGTCGCGCCCTAGGACGGTACGAACGGGTACGGCGAGATCGACTTCCGATTCTCTTCGACCGCCAGCATTCGCCCAGCTGGCGGTGTGGCGCGATAGGCGCACTGCAGGCGCGGGCAGATCGCGCAGGCCGGACCGACCGGGGTCGCTGCCGTGTTCCTGAAGTCCAGGCCATCGGCATAAGCGATACGGTGCGCGTGCTTGACGTCACAGCCAAGCCCGATCGCCAGAAGCGCGTCGTCGCGAAGGTCGGGGCGGATCGGCCGCTCGATCGTCCGGCTGATGGTGAAAAAGCGTTCGCCCTCCGGAGTCTCGATCAGCTGGCGCACGGTCTGACCCGGGGTCTGGAAGGCGGTGTGTAAATGCCAGCGGGGACAGGTTCCGCCGAAGTGCGAGAAAGGAAAGCTCTCGCCAGCGTACCGCTTGGAGATGTTTCCGGCCGGATCGACGCGAAGCATGAAGAAGGGCACGCCCTTGGCGTTGGGGCGGCTGAGCGTGGTCAAACGGTGCGCGACCTGCTCGACATTGGCGCCGAACTGCGCCGTGAGGCGATCGAGCGCGTAGCGATGCTCCTCGGCGGCACGGAGGAACTTGCCGTAGGGCATCATGATCGCGCCCGCCGCATAATTGGCGAAGCTCATGTGGAGCAGGCGGCGGCTGCCCGGGTCTGGCGGCCGCGCGGCCTCGAGCATGTTCGCGATCAGCTGCGCGAACTCGAGCAAAGCGAGCTGGTAGGCGATGCCGAACGTCCGGTTTTCGGGCCTCAGCAGGGATGAAAGCATTAGCTGCCGCCGCTGCGAATCGTAATGCTGGCTCGCATCCTGCAGCACTTCGGGGTCGACGACGCGGACCTCGACGCCCCAAGCCTCCTTCAGCCGCTGCCGCAGGGGCTCCGACACCGACAGCGGGTGGTTGAGCGCGCCGCCCAAAGTCTCCGACGCCTCCTCCAGCTCGGGATAGTGGTTGCGCTGCGCCTGGAT
>JAFBAM010000246.1 GCA_019247755.1 Sphingomonas sp. | reverse complement strand
CATCTGACGGTCTACGGCCGCGGCATGTACAGCAACAACACGATCGACACGATTATCGCCCCGTCGGGCATCTTCGGCTCGACCGTGACGGTGAACATCAACAACCCGTTCCTGAACGCTACCCAGCGCGCTTTCCTCTGCGCCAACGGCGACTTCAATCCGACTGTCGCCGGTCGCCAGACGATCACCCCGGCGGAGTGCACTGCCGCCGCGGTGGACACGCTCCGTCCGGGCGACGCGGCGTATCGCCAGGTCACTTTCGGGCTCCGTCGGCGTACGCCGGAAGTCGGTCCGCGTATCAGCGACTACAATACGCAAATGTTCGACTTCCGCGCTGGTCTCCGCGGCGACATCACCGACAAGATCGGCTTCGATCTCTGGGCAGCCCGCGGCATCAGCGACAAGAAGCAGGCGATCCAGAACTACGTCCTGCTGTCGCGTGTTCGCCAGGCATTACTCGCCACCAACACGACGACCTGCTTGACCACGACCAACAACTGCGTGCCGCTGAATATCTTCGGCCCGTCGGGCTCGATCACCCCTGAGATGGTCAGCTTCATCAGCCAGCAGGCGAGCACTCAGGTCAAGTCGACGCTGTCGCAGGCGCACGCCACGATCAACGGCGATACCCCGCTTCAGCTCTGGTCGAAGAACCCGGTCAGCTTCGCGGTCGGCGCCGAATATCGTAAGTATCACGCCGAACAGCGTGCCGACGCCCTGGCCAAGTCGGCGGGTGAGCTCGGCGGCTCCGGCGGCGCATCGCCGGACATCACCGGTGGTCTCGACGTCTACGAAGGTTTCGCCGAAGTCGTGGCGCCGATCGTCTCCGACATGCCGTTCGCCGATGAACTGCAGGTCGAGGCCGGTATCCGCCGCTCGCACTACACTATCGCCACGCCGTCGTCGCCCAAGTTCAACACCACCACCTGGAAGGTCGCGGGTAGCTGGGCTCCGGTGCGCGACATCAAGTTCCGCGGCAACTATCAGCACGCGGTTCGCGCGCCGAACATCGCCGAGCTGTTCACGCCGCTGACCACGATCCTGACCAACCTGTCACAGGACCCGTGCGCGCTTGCGGCTCCGACGCTCAACGCAAACCTCCGAGCGATCTGTCTGGCTCAGGGCGCTCCTGTTGGAAGGATCGGCCTGATCAACAATCCGACCGCGGGCCAGGCCAACATCACGACCGGTGGCAACCTCAACCTGAAGCCGGAAAAGGCGAATACCTGGACGGTTGGTGCGGTACTTCGTCCGCGCTTCATCCCGGGCTTCAACGCGACGATCGATTATTACCACATCAAGGTAACCGATGCGATCACGCTGCCCACGCCGGCTGACATCATCGGCGCTTGCTTCGGGCCGACGCCGACGACGCCGCCCGCCAATGCGGCGCTGCCAGCCTGTACTTCAATCCGCCGAAGCGTGCTAACCGGCCAGCTTGATGGCAGCCCCGCGGAAGTGCCCGGCCTGTTCGGCGCACTTTCCAACCAGGGCAAGATCACGACCGACGGTGTCGACCTGACCATGGATTACCGGCACAACCTCGGCACGATCTTGAATGCTCCTGCCAAGATCGCATTGGCCTTCGGCGGTAATTACACGCACAGCCAGAAGTTCCAGGCGACGCCGACCTCGGTCAATCGTGAATGCGTGGGCTACTACAGCGCCAACTGCGGCTTCCCCGCAGGCGGCCTGCTGCCGAAGTACTCGTTTAACCAGCGCACCACTCTAACTCTCGGTCGCATGGATATGTCCCTGCTGTGGCGTTACATGAGCAAGATGCGGTACGAGCCGGGCCTGCCGCCGCTGTTTAGCGGAACGGTGACGAGTGCTCCGAGCTCGTCGATCTTCTTCAATACGCCTGGCAACCTCAACGGCCAGACCGTGAACTTCAACCGGATCCCGGCATACAGCTGGTTCGACTTCTCGACCCGGTTCAACGTGAACGAGCATTTCGACCTGACGTTCACGGTCATGAACCTGTTCGACAAGAAGCCGCCGGTCGTGGGCAACACCGCGGGTACGACGTCGCAGAACAGTGGTAACACGTTCCCGGCGTCCTACGATCCGCTGGGCCGCCGTTTCGCGGCTGGTGCCCGGATCAAGTTCTAAGTTTGATCGACATCGTATAAAGGGGAGGGGCGGGTCTTCGGACCCGCCCTTTTTCCTTATGGATACCAGCGGCAACTACGAGGAGCTTGGGTATCTCCACGTCCGGGAGCTGATCGCTCCTGAGGTCGCTCGCGCGTTCATGGCGGCTCTCAAGGACGACCTTGGCCCGGCGCCCCTGGAGCTGTCGCTCGCTGTTCGCCATGATCCAGTGCTCACCCGGCCGGCGTTCGAGTTCAACGGCCGCGCGTACAAGCCCATGAGTTTTTTCCTCTGGGCGATGACCCCGACCATCAGCCGGCTCATCGGCAGGGACCTGCTCCCGACTTACGATTACTTCCGCTTCTATCGCCGAGGCGACATCTGCAAGGTCCACTCGGACAGACCATCGTGTGAGCACAGCGTTTCGTTGACCCTCGCTTACAGCGACGGCCAACCCTGGGACCTTGAGCTCGAGAAGGCCCGAACACCTCGAGCATCACCGATGACCGAGGACTTCGGGTTAGAACCATACTCGTCGGTTACCATGCAGGTCGGCGATGCGGTGCTGTACCAGGGCGTGCACCATCGTCACGGCCGCACGACGCCGAACTCCAACGCATGGTCGGCTCATCTCTTCCTGCACTTCGTCGAGCGCGGGGGCCCCTACGCCGATCACGCGTTCGACCAGCGCGCGAACCTCCAACCGGTAGAGTTTAGCTTCGTCTGACGAGACCGATCAGGGAATCCAGCGCCGCTCGCGGATCCAGCGCGTCGAGAGATATTTCGTGCCCGCTGTCACCGGCATACCGGCGTGTTCACCGAACTCGTCGAGGGCTCCGTCGTTCAAAGCGTTGCGAAACAGGAGCATGTCGCCAGGCTTCCCGCGAACCTTCAGGCTGGTTCGCACGAACGCAGTCTGGCCGCCCTCATATTCATCGTTCAGGTACATGAGCGCGGTCCAGAGCCGTTGGTTTGTCGCGCCGTCGACGAAGTCGAAATGGGGCCGATATTCCTGCCCGGGCGAGTAGCGCAGCGCTTGTAGTGGCTCGCCCTGATCGTAGGCGGTCCCGCTCGCGACCGCGACCCGGCGGTTAATTGCATGGACCGCGGGATCTTCGATCAGCCAATGAAAGGCGGCACCGTCCGAAGTCCGGATCGTGTCGCGGACCAGTTCGCCTGACCTATTGTAGACCATCGACGGCTCGAAGCGATCTTCGGCCACTGACATCAAATAATCGCATTCAGACTCGGTGAAGATCTGCTCGAACATTCGGGCATAGGGTTGTTCCGACAGGTCTTGCGGCTTCGGGACGCTCTTTGGATCGCCGACCGCGTTGAGGTTCATCCCGAGCACCAGTTCCAAGGCCCGCTGCCGGTCGGGAAGCTTGCGCCCTTCGACAGCGAGGCGCTCCATGGCCAGCGGCCAATCGCGCCTCCCGGCAACGCCATTCGCCAGCAGGTTGGTGACAAGGATGTTGGCCTGGGTGTGCCCGGCGGCTGCCGCATATTCGAACAGGAGCCGCCCGCGCGCGGGGTCCTGCGGGGCCATGTTCCCGCTCCAGGTCAGGTCGCCGAGGATGAATAGAGCTTGCGGGTTACCCGTTGATGCGACCTCGCGCAGCCGCTGCAGACCTTCCTCGGCGCGGCCGTCATTCAAAAACTTCAGTGCGTCCTCAAGGGTCGCCGTGTTGCCTCCTAACTCACCAATGGTGAGGGCAGGGTCATCGAAATGCCGGCGTGCTTCGCCAGCTGTTCACTCCACTCGAGGACGATCCCGACCTCTCGCGCGTGCAGCGACTTGCCGCGCTCGCGCTCTTTCTCGCGTTCCTCGGCAGAGAATTCGCTGCGGTCCTTGCTGTGCGTTCTGAACGCGGGGCCGGCGGCCACCAACTCGGGATCAAAATCGAGCGCGAACACCTCCTTAAGCGCCCTCAAGCACTCGGCCGGCCGCGCCATCAACGTCCCGCTGTCCAGCGTCCGGAAGCCTTTGTGCTTATCCGCCGCGTCCGCGAACAGGGCGTGCTGCGCAAGCCAGCCGACCGCGGCGACCTGCAAGTCGGTATGGCGGTAGATTTCCTCGTCGGTGAAGCCGAACCGCGCGGCCTGGCCCATCTGGATCAGCTTCCACATCAACTCGCGTACCCAGCTCCGGCCTTCGATTTCCTTGCGCGCAACCGAGGCTAGGAAGTCTTCGAGCGGGGCGTGCAACAACAGGCCGCGGACGTCCGGCCGCATTGCCGTCACCAGCGGGATGAAAGGGTTCAGCAGGTTCGAGGGCTTGATGACGTTGGTCTCGCCTCGCCCCAGCGGTCGCGCGAGCAGTAGCAGCGCGACATCCATCGCGGCGGCGACCTGGCGCGGGTCTCCGCGCCGCGACTGAAATCCGGTGATGTCGTTCAGGATCTGCGGCTCCTTGAGGCCAAACGATACGCCGGGGATATCGAGCGCTCTCGCCAGCAGGGTTGAGCAGCAATAAGCCGAATGGAAGATTAGACGCGGGGTGGGTAAGTTCCGCTTTCGCGCCTCGGCGAGGCAGTCCGCCCGGCTGAAAACCGCAAGCGGCGCATCGCCGATCTCGAAGTCGGTCAGGAACGTCATGTCCCGCTGCGTTTGGCGCGGCACCAGCCGGAACTGCACCGCGTCCGCGACCTCGTCATAGCGGTGCGCCAGCCACGCCCCTTCGTCGATCAGGTCGGGCAGGGCTGGTGAGGTCGCCGCCATTGTTGATGTTGTGCGCAAAGCGGGCCGAGCTAGCAAGCCATGCTTGACCCCGCGCGCAAACGGCAGTCATCTCACACGGTGGGGATGACTGCTGAGCAACATTTGGCGCGCGCGGTTCGGGCGCAGCAGGAAGGGCGCAGGACCGACGTCATCCGCGAGGCCGAGGCGGCGCTTCGCCTTCGGGGCGACCATCCAATTGCCCACAATATCCTGGGGATGGAGGCGCTGGGCCGGAATGACCCGGCTGCAGCCGAGCGGCATTTTGCGGCCGCCACCGCTGCTGACCCGGCTGCAGCCGCGCTGTGGCTCAATCTCGCGAAGGCTCGCCGCCTTCAGGGAGACGATACGGGCGAGCGCGCAGCTCTGGAATCAGCGCTGGAGACTGATCAACGCAATCTCAACGCGCTGATCAGGCTCGCGGAGCTACATGAACGCCGAGGCGAGATGGGCGATGCAACAACCCGCTGGGCGGGCGTCGCGTTTATCGCGAAGGAACATGTGAGCGCCGCGCCCGAGCTTCGCGCAATTTTCGATCATGCGCGGGAGTTCCTATCTCGCCGCACGCAGAGTCTCTCCGACGCCCTTGCCAAGGGCCTCGGCGCCGATCTCGAAAGCGCGACCCCACGCGACCGGCGTCGGCTTTCCGCTGCGATCGACGTCATGCTGGGGCGACGGCGGGTATTCGCCAATGAGTGTTTCGGGATGCATTACCCGTTCCTCCCAGCCGACGAATACTTCGATCGGGAGCACTTCCCGTGGCTCGAAGAACTGGAAGCGCAGACCGGCGTCATCCGAGCCGAAGCGCTAGCGTTGATGGCGTCGGACGACAGCGGCATGAGCCCCTATGTCGCGATGCCCGCCGGCACCCCGGAAAACAAATGGACCGGCCTTAACAACAATGCAGCGTGGAGCGCATTGCATTTATGGAAAGACGGGGCGCGTGTTGAGGAAGCCTGCGCGCGTGCGCCGCTGACCACGAAGATCGTTGAGAAACTGCCTTTATCGGGCATCCCCGGGCGGACGCCCACAGTGTTCTTCTCGATCCTTCAGGCCGGCAAGCACATCCCGCCGCATACAGGCGTCACGAACACGCGCGCCATCATTCACCTGCCTTTGATCGTCCCGGAGGGCTGTGCGTTTCGTGTCGGCGGAGAAACGCGCGAATGGCGCCAGGGCGAAGCATTCGCGTTCGACGACACGATCGAACATGAGGCGTGGAACAAGAGCGACCAGGATCGCGCCGTTCTCATCCTGGACTGCTGGAACCCACACCTCAGCGAGCACGAACGCGAGATGATCTGCCGAATGTTCACCGTTGCTGACGAGCAAAGGAACGTCTGAATCGGTTCGGGATGAGAACGAATTCACTCGGAAGTTAATGGAAATGTGGCGCTTTTGTCACAGGCGATTAACGAAAGTAAGGCTGTTCCCGTCACGAATGTTGCCTCTGCATCGGAGCCACGCCTAGGCGTCGCCGGTCGCGGGCCAGGCTCGCAGGATTCGTTGGGCGCCGGCCGCCTCTGGTCGGAAGAAAGGGATTATATGTTTAAATCGACTGTTCGCGCGGGTTCCGCGCTGCGGGCCGGGAGCGCCTTGACTGCTCTCGCCTTTGCCGCACTCTATGCGGCACCTGCTTTTGCGCAGGACCAGGGGGCGACCACTCAATCGACCGACCCGACCAAGCAGGACCAGGCGACGTCGAACGCGCCGCAGGCCGGCACCAATGCAGCCGCGGTCCCTGTCGAGAACGCGAACGCCGGTTCGAGCAACGAAGAGATCGTCATCACCGGTACGATCTTCCGCCGTACCAACACCGAGACTCCGTCGCCGGTCACCGTGCTCTCGTCAGAGAGCCTTGCCCGCCGCGGCATCACCAACGTGTCGGACGCCGTCCGCTCGGTTTCGGCCGACAGCAGCGGCTCCATCCCGAACGCCTTCGCGGCCGGCTTCGGCGCGGGCGCTTCTGCGCCGTCGCTTCGCGGCCTCACCGTCAACTCGACGCTGACGCTGGTCGATGGCCAGCGCGTCACCAACTATCCGCTGTCGGACGACGGCCAGCGTTCGTTCGTTGACCTCAACACCATGCCGCGCGTCTCGATTGAGCGCGTGGAAGTCCTCAAGGACGGCGCTTCGTCGACCTACGGCGCCGACGCGATCGGCGGCGTGGTCAACGTGGTACAGCGCAAGATCTTCAACGGTCTGGACGCGACGCTTGAGGGCGGCACGTCGCAGCATGGCGGCGGTACGCAGTATCGCGGCTCCGTTCTCGCGGGCTGGGGCGATTACGCCAACCGGGGCCTCAACTTCTATGTTGGCGCCGAATATGAGCTCAACAAGAAGATCTACGCTCGCGATCGCGGCTTCCCGTTCAATACGAACGACCTGACGTCCCTGACGGGCGGCGAGAATCTCAACGCCGACCTGAACGACTCAGGCATCACGCCGACGGCTGCCATCGTTCGTCCCGCGACGCAGCTCTTCAACAATGACCTGCTACAGGCGATTCCGGGCAGCGGGTTCGTTCTGCTTAATCCGGCGCAGTGCGCTCAGATTGGCGGAACGATCACCAATGGTTCGGCCGGCGAGAGCTGCACGGAAAATCTCGTCGCCAACTATGGCGAGATCCAGCCGAAGACGGAGCGCTACGGCATTGTCGCTCACGGCGCAGTGCGTCTCAGCGACGACATCGAAGCCTACATGAACCTCAGCTGGTACCGGAATAATCTGGTGGCAGGCGGCAACCCGCAAGCACTGCGCACCACCAGCCCGATCCAGACGAGCACGTTCGTCCTGCCGAACTGGATCTGTTCTGCGGGCGTCAATTGCGACACCGCGGCCGATCGTCAGTTGAACCCGTACAACCCGTTCGCGTCGGCGACCGGCAACCCGCTCAATAACGCAGCTCAGCTCTATTACCGCTTTGGCGAGCGCGACGGTTTCAACCGCAACGGAGGCTTCCGGAATGAGGTCCTTCGCGGCGCGATCGGTGTCAGCGGCGATTTCCTGGACGGGTTCCACTTCAACGTGGACGCAACCGCATCGCAGAGCCGCCTCCGGCTCACCAGCGATGTGGTCAGCCTCTCCGGCTTCACCCAGGCGATCGCGACCGGTCAGTACAACCTGATCGATCCGACCCTGAACAGCCAGGCAGTGCGTGACTCGGTCATCCTGCACAATGACTATACCGCGACGTCGGCGCTCTATGCGATCCAGGGTGTGGTCACGAAGGACCTGTTCACGCTGCCGAGCGGCCATGCGTTGCAGCTTGGTGTCGGTGCGCACTTCCGCCATGAATCGCTCGACAATCCGAACGGTAATCCGACGGCGGACTTCATCGCGTTCAATCAGGCCAGTGCAAAGGGCGAGCGCGATGTCGAAGCAGCCTTCTTCGAGCTGAACGCGCCGATCCTGAAGCAGCTCGAAGTGAACCTGTCGGGCCGGTACGACCATTATTCGACCGGCTTCAGCAACTTCTCGCCGAAGGCTGGCTTCAAGTTCACGCCGATCCGCCAGCTGGCGCTGCGTGGAACCTGGTCGAAGGGCTTCCGGGCTCCGTCGTTCGCTGAAACCTCGGGCCAGATCACGGGCTTCACGACCTACAATCCGGGAAGCTTCCAGGCGCTCTGCACGTCGCACGGCGGCACGTACAGCGGTGGCAGCTGCACCGGTGGCAGCCCCTACACGCGTAGTGGCCAGGCACTCGGCTTCCGGAACAATGCGAACCCGGACCTGCGGCCTGAAAAGTCGCAGAGCTTCACGGCTGGTATCATCCTTCAGCCGATCAAGCAGCTCAGCTTCACGGTCGATTATTACAACATCAAGAAGACCAACATCATCACCGGTGGACCGCTGTCCAACTCGGCGCTTGATGCTTACTACGCGGGTACTGCGCTTCCGGCCGGCTACAGCGTCTTGCTGAACCCGATCGACCCGCTGTTCCCGGGTGGGCTCCGGTCAGTCTCGATCATCGTCGGTCCGTATGCCAATGCGTCGACGCTCAAGACCAACGGTCTCGACTTCAACGCTCAGGCAGACTTCCGCCTGGCGCCGGGTCTGCGCTGGTCGAGCAACCTCGAAGCGACCCGGATCAACAAGTACGACTTCCGCGCTTGCTCGGACAACAGCGACTCTGCCTGCGACGTGCAGCACTATGTCGGGACCCAGGGCCCGTACATCCTGTCGTCGGGTGCGGGCACGCCGCGGTGGCGCGGAAACTGGTCGAATAGCTTTGAGTTCGGCCGAGCGACCCTTACCGGGACGGTCAATTACGTCAGCGGTTACAAGATGACCGCCGAAGACCAGAATGGTCCGGGTACGGCCAACGACTGCACGACGAACCTCTACGATCCGGGTTTCGCGTGCAAGACGAAGAGCTT
>JAFBAM010000235.1 GCA_019247755.1 Sphingomonas sp. | reverse complement strand
CACTTCGCCGAAGGACAAGCCGCAGCCGCGAGCGACATCGTTAAGCTGATCCTGCGTGTGCAGCTGAGCGGTGGCGCAGGCAGAGAGGCCGAAGGCCAAGAGTGAGGCCGCAATGAGCCTCGTCACTTCATCGTCCCGACAAACTTTTCGAAGAGGTAGAAGCTGTCCTGCGGCCCGGGGCTGGCCTCCGGGTGGTATTGCACGCTGAACGCCGGGCGGTCGGTCAGTTCGATCCCGCAATTCGACCCGTCGAACAGGCTGACGTGCGTCTCGCGTACGTTGTCCGGCAGCCCTTCGCGCTCGACCGCGAACCCGTGGTTCATTGACGTGATCTCGACCTGGCCGTCGGCCAGCCGCTTCACCGGGTGATTGGCACCGCGATGGCCCTGGAACATCTTTGACGTCTTGCCGCCAACCGCCAGCGCCAGCATCTGATGGCCGAGGCAAATGCCGAACAAAGGCTTCTTCGTCTCCAGCATCTGCCTGATGACCGGCACCGCATATTCGCCCGTCGCCGCCGGATCGCCCGGCCCGTTCGACAGGAAAAAGCCGTCGGGCTCGTGCGCCATGATCTCGTCGAAGCTCGCCTGCGCCGGAACCACCGTCACCCGCGCGCCGGCCTCGACCAGCAGGCGGAAGATGTTGCGCTTGTTGCCATAATCGACCGCGACGACGTGCGGCCGGCCCTGGTCCTCGCCGCCGAGCTCATAGCCCTGCCCCCAGCGCCATTTGCCGCCGGTCCAGCGCTCGACCTGCAGGCGGCTGACATCCTTGGCGAGGTCCATGCCCTCCAGCCCGGGCCAATCCGCCGCCATCTTCTGCAGCCTGTCGAGGTCGAACTGGCCGTCGCGCTTGTGCGCGATCGCGATGTTCGGCGGCCCCTCGGTGCGCACCAGCCGCGTCAAAGCGCGCGTATCGACCCCCGCGATCCCGATCCGGCCCCACTTCGCCATCCAGTCCGCGAACCCCTGGTTGGCGCGATAATTGGACGGCTCGGTCACGACTTCGCGCACGAGGCAGCCGAGCGCATGTGCCTCACCCGCTTCGACGTCCTCGTCATTGGCGCCGACATTGCCGATGTGCGGGAAGGTGAAGGCGATGACCTGCTTCGCGTAGGAAGGATCGGTCATCACCTCCTGATAGCCGGTCATGGCGGTGTTGAAGCAGAGCTCGCCGACCGCTTCGCCCTCGGCGCCGAAACCCTGCCCCCACACGATCCGCCCGTCCGCGAACACCACGACTCCCGTCGCGCCCTCCGGTTGTGGAGCGCGCGTGAGTAGTGCGTCGGCCATGGGCGTGAAGAGCCTTCCGTCAGGGGTTCGCCAGCGATGTCGCTAAGCCATAGCCGCTATGCGCATTACGCGGCCCGGTCAACCGCTGGTCAGGCTCGAAAACCGTCGCTAGGGCTGGAGGTTTCCCGGAAGCGACAAAGCAACGAAAAAGACATGATCCGCGACGACATCAAGAGCGCCCTCGTGACCGCGATGAAAAGCGGCGACAAGGAGGGCACGGGGACGCTGCGGCTGGTCCAGGCCGCGATCAAGAACCGCGACATCGAGGTTCGTACCGGCGGAGCTCCGAAGGATGACGATACGCTCGTCACCGAAGTGCTTCAGAAGATGATCAAGCAGCGCCGCGAATCGGCGGACATCTATCGCAAGAACGGCCGCGAAGATCGCGCCGGTGCCGAGGAAGCCGAGATCGCGGTGATCGAGCGCTTCCTGCCGCAGCAGCTCAGCGATGCCGAGGCCGAGGCGAAGATCCGCGAGATCATGGCCGAGACCGGCGCCACCTCCATGAAGGACATGGGCCGGGTCATGGCGCTGGTGAAAGAGCGCCTCGGCGGATCGATCGAGCCGGCACGCGCATCAAGCCTGGTAAAGTCCGCGCTTTCCTGAGCGAGCAAAAAAAAGGCCCCGCCGCGGCCAGGCGGCGAGGCCAAATCAAAAAGCGTTGAACTTATCTGGCGGCGGCTGGTGTTCCGCCGGCAGCACCCATCATGCCCGTCACGCCGTCCATCGTCATATGATAGAGGCGGATGGCAATCGTCGTTGCCAGCCCACCGGCAATGGCGAGCGCAAGGTTGCCGCAAACCACGCCCAGCTGCGCGCCAACCGTCGGTATGTTGCCGAGAGCCGCGCCGATCACCGGCAAGGCGATTAAGGTGACCGTGGTCAGTACCAGCCGATCCTCGGGCATCGCGAGACCGGCGATGAGGCCGAGTACGACGAGGACAAGCGGCACGTTCATCATGTTGAGCGCGACGAAACCGGCCACGATTGCAAGGATAATAGCGAGAGCGCGGGCAAGCCCGCCGATCTTCATCAACATATTAAACCCCTCCCTTGTGATTCCGCTCGGCGGTCTTTCGCCACCGTGTGTCGGAACCGGGACAGATTAACCCTATTCCGCTCGTTACACAGCGGGAATGAATCGTTGCAAATCAACGTTCTACCGGTGACGTCAAATTTTCACCGGGATTATTTGTCCGACAACAACAGTAACAAGCGTGCGATTCGCAAGCTGTGGATAATTTCCTCCCACGCGCTTGCGGGCGCGCGAGTCGGCTGTCACAAAATTTCCTTCCCGATATGACGCTTTCCCCGGCCTGGCTCGACGAACTGCGCGCGCGGACGACGCTGTCCGCCGTGATCGCGCCGTCGGTGAAGCTGATCCGCGCCGGCCGCGAGTGGAAAGCCTGCTGCCCCTTCCACAACGAGAAGACGCCGAGCTTCACGGTCAACGACGACAAGGGCTTCTATCATTGCTTCGGCTGCGGCGCGCATGGCGACGCGATCCGCTTCCTCACCGACAACCGCGGCATGCCCTTCATGGATGCGGTCAAGGAACTGGCGGGCAAGGCTGGCATGGACGTTCCCGCGCCTGATCCGGGGGCGAGAGAGCAGGCCGAGCGCACCGCAAGCCTTACCGACGTCCTGGGTGAGGTCGCGAAATGGTATTCGGAGCAGCTGAACGGCCTCGCCGGGTCCGAGGCGCGCGAATACCTGAAGCGCCGCGAGATCGACGCGGTGGTCGCGCAACGCTTCGGGCTAGGCTTCGCGCCGGACAACCGCTCGGCCCTGAAGCGAGCCCTCGAAAAACTCGGCGAAGACAGGCTGGTCGAAACCGGCATGCTGATCCAGCCCGAGGAAGGCGGGAAGGAAAGCTACGACCGCTTCCGTGGCCGGCTGATGATCCCGATCCGCGATCCCCGCGGGCGGGTCATCGGCTTCGGGGGAAGGATCATCGGCGAAGGCGAGCCGAAATACCTCAACTCCCCCCAGACCGTGCTCTTCGACAAGGGCCGCACGCTCTACAACCTCGACCGCGCCGGGCCGGCCAGCCGCAACGGGAAGCGCCTGATCGTCGTCGAGGGATATATGGACGTGATCGGGCTCGACCGCGCCGGCATATCCGAGGTGGTGGCGCCCAACGGGACCGCGCTCACCGAAGGGCAGCTGGAGCGGCTGTGGCGGCTCGATCCGGCCCCGATCCTGTGCTTCGACGGCGACAACGCGGGCAAGAAGGCGGCTATTCGCGCGGCAACTCGCGCACTGCCGCTACTCCGCCCAGACCGCACGCTTCGCTTCGTCGAGCTTCCCGGCGGCAAGGACCCGGACGACGTGGTGCGCGAAGGCGGCCGCGAAGCGTTCGAAGAATTGCTGGCCAAGCCCGAGCCGCTCGACGCACGACTGTGGCGGCATGAGCTGGACGCGGAGCCGCTGACCACGCCCGAGGCCTGGGCGGCCCTCAAACAGCGCCTGATCGCCCATGCCCAGACCATCGGCCACGCGGACCTCGCCCGCATGTACCGCGAGGATTGGCTCGGCCGCTTCTACGAGCTGCGGCGCCCGGCCGGGCAGAGCGCCCCCCGCCCCTTCGCCCCGCAGAACGAGCGCCGCAGCAACTTCAAGAACGGCCGGTGGACGCCCCCTGCCCCGCCGGTCCGCGAGGAAGCGCGGAGCATCGCCTCGACCGGGATCGACGCGCCCACCGCCCGCGCGCTGATCGTCGGTTTCGCCAATTTCCCGGAGGAGCTGCCGGCCCATTGCGAACAGCTCGCGTCGCTGCCGATCACCGACAAGGGCACGGCGAAGATGCGCGACGAGCTGGTCAACGCCGCTTTCTCCGGCGCCACGCTTGATCGGGAGGGCGTTGCCACCATATTAGGCGGCGATGGAGCAACGGGCGGTAACGCCTCGCGCGCCTTGGGCTTTTCCTTCACCCGCCGCGATAGCGATCCGACACGTGCCCGAAGCGATCTCGCGGCAGCCGTCGAGATTATCGCCGCGGCGGAGGAAGTGGAAAAAGCGCTGGGCCATGCAACGGAACGGCTGAAGCAGGATTTCACTGACGAGGCCTTTGAGGAACAGCAGCGCCTGCAGGAGGCGCAACGGGGATTGAGACAGAGGCTGGCGTCACTCGCCGGCACCGATTAGGCGGCAACAACTATGGCGAAAAACGATACCCAGGACGTCGACATGGCCGAGGCGGGCGATGCCCCGCTGATCGACCTCAACGACGCGTCGATCAAGAAGATGATCGCCCGTGCCAAGAAGCGCGGCATCATCACCGTCGACGAGCTCAATGAGGCACTACCTTCCGACCAGATGTCGCCCGACCAGATCGAGGACATCATGTCGGCGATCAACGACATGGGGATCAACGTCGTCGAGAGCGCCGAGGCCGGCGATGATGACGAGGCCGAGGACGACAAGAACGACGAGCCCTCGATCGAGGACGAGGTCGACCCGCTCGATGACGGCGGCCCCCGCCCCGCCGCGGCGACCAAGAAAGAGCCTACCGACCGCACCGACGACCCGGTCCGCATGTACCTGCGCGAAATGGGCGCCGTCGAGCTGCTCAGCCGCGAGGGCGAGATCGCCATCGCCAAGCGCATCGAGGCCGGCCGCGACACGATGATCTGGGGCCTGTGCGAAAGCCCGATCACCTTCAACGCCATCATCGGCTGGTCCAACGCCCTCAACGAAGGGCGCATGCAGCTCCGCGAGATCATCGACCTCGAGGCGATGCTGTCGAAAGGCCCGACGGCCGAGCAGCTCAGCGAGACCGAGGAAGAAGGCGAAGGCGCCGACGGCGAGATCAGCGAGAAGACCGCCGGCCCCTCGATCAAGGAAGAGGAAGAGGTCGCCGACGAGCCCGAGGAGAAGTCCGAGGACGACGAGGACATGGTCGAGCGGCGCACCCAGCCGCAGGCCGAGGGCGACGACGA
>JAFBAM010000015.1 GCA_019247755.1 Sphingomonas sp. | reverse complement strand
GATTCATCCTTGGCCCGGCGCTCGGCGGCCTGCTTGCGACCTTCGGCACACGTGCGCCGTTCATCGCCGCCGCGAGCCTCGCCGCGGTCAACTTCCTCTGGGTGCTCTTCGCCCTGCCGGAGACCCTTCCGCCCGAACGGCGCCGCCCGTTCGACTGGCGCCGTGCCAATGCGTTGAGCACCTTCGGCCCGCTTTGGCGGACGCCGGCAGCGGCACCTTTGATCCTCGCCTCATTGCTCTGGCAGATCGCGCATAACGTGTACCCGGCGACCTGGGCCTTCTGGGCCAAGATCCGCTTCGACTGGACCTCGGCCCAGATCGGCTGGTCGCTGGCCGCCGCGGGCGTCTCGATGGGACTAGCGCAGATCTTCCTCACCGGCCGCTTTGTCGCGCGCTTCGGCGAGCAGCGCAGCGTGATCATCGGCATGCTAGTCGGCGGTACCAGCTTCGCGCTCTACGCACTCGTCGGCGCCGGCTGGGCGGTTTACCCGATCATCTTCTTCAGCGCGCTCCAGGGGCTCGTCTATCCGTCGATGAACGCGCTCCTCTCGCGCATGACCGACGCATCGAACCAGGGCGCACTGCAAGGAGGCATGGCCTCGGTCGCAAGCGTCGCGGCGATTATCGGTCCGCTCGCGATGACGCAGACGCTCGCCTTTGGCGCGGAGCACGGCGAACCCGGCGCCGCCTTCCTCGCCGCCGCAACGCTTGTTCTCATCGCGATGCTGATCATCTGGTTCGGCGTATTGCGGCGCACCTCGGATGAGTCAGGCGCAGAAAAAGCGGCTGCGGATCCGGCCTGAACAGGCGGCCTATCCTCAGTTAATATACCCAGCCATAAATGTTTGACATTACCTGAAGAATTGGGAAGCTCCCGAATCGCGCCACATCGGGTCTCGTGGCCGTGTCCGCGTTCAACAGCAGGGGGATAAAGTGCCCAGTAGCAACAACGGCCTTTCGGACCTTACCAACCAAATCATCTCGCTCTCATCGGGCATGCCCCAGCCGCTTGCCCTGATCGATCCCGATCCAGACGGCGATGGCATCGCTTACAACGGCAAGCCGATCTTCACCCTCGATCAGGCGGCCCAGCAGCTTAATCGCGGCGGGGCGATCTGGCCGATGAACGGCAACAGCGTGATCACTTACAGCTTCGCCAAGCATGCGCCTGGCGGGCAGTTCAACAACCCCCATCTCTACGATACGCTGGGATCCACCGTGACGGGCTTCACTCCCTTCACGGCCGAGCAGCGCGACGCCGCTCGCGCGGCCATCCAGCTGTGGGACGACCTGATCGCGCCCTCGTTCCGCGAAGTGAACGGCGCAGGCGCCGACATCGTTTACATGAATACGACGACGGGGCCGGCGCAGGCTGCTGCTTACACGCCATTCCTTGGCGGCGGACATGGCCGGTTTGGTCACGTTCAGGGGGATACTTTCGTCAATCCCGATCAGGCCGACAATTTCGATCTGCAGCCGGGCGGCTATGGACAGACCACGTTGGTACACGAAACTGGCCACGCGATCGGGCTGGAGCACCCGGGCGACTATAATTTCGCGGTCGGCGGCAACATCACCTACGACCATGACGCCGAATATTTCCAGGATTCCTATCAATATTCGATCATGTCCTATTTCAACTCCGGTGAGACCGGAGCGACAGGGTTCGTGAACTGGCTGACCGGCGGCTACTACCAGACCCCGCAGACCCCGATGGTCGACGATATCGCCGCGGTTCAGAAAATGTACGGCGCCGACCTGACGACGCGGACAGGAAACACCACCTACGGCTTCAATTCGACTGCGGGCCGGGACGTCTTCGATTTCACGATCAACAAGAACCCGTTCCTGACGATCTACGACGCCGGCGGACATGACACGCTCGACCTCAGCGGCTTCGCCCACAACTCGGTGCTCGACCTTCGCGAAGGCCATTTCAGCAGCGGCTTCAGCGAGGTGGTGGACGCAACTGAGGCTGCCAGCATGAACACGATGTACGGCACCAACTTCAGTGCGGCGACGTGGAACTTCATCTTCGAAGGAGGCGCTGCATCGCTCGGAATCCCGGGTTTCCTCAGCGACAATATCGGCATCGCCTACGGGACCGTTATCGAGGACGGGAAGACCGGCGGTGGCAACGACAAGCTGATCGGCAATGATGTGGGCAACCGTCTTGACGGTGGCGCGGGCAACGACACCTATACCGGCAACGGCGGGGCCGACACGTTCGTCATCGGCCAGAAGGGCTTCACCGACACCATCACCGACTTCCAGGCTGGCGTGGACAAGCTCGATCTCAGGGCGCTGCACACCGACGCCTCGCACGTGCATTACAGTGGGAGCACGATGCTCATCGATCTCGACAACAACGGGACGGTCGACCTGGCGATCGTTAGCCAGTCGGGCGCGATCTCCACCTCGGACATCCTTTTCGGTTAACTGTTCAGAGCCCGCACTGGCACTCGCCGCGTGCGGGCTCTAGAGCCGCGCGGATGACTGACTTCGCCGCGCTCCTCGTCGCCGACCGTGGGCAGGACGCCCGCATCATCCATCTCGTCGACAAGAAGAGCTTCGAAGGCTGGCTGAAGAAGCGGCCGGCGGAGGATCGCGCGTTGCTCGGTGCGATGCATTTCGACGGGAAGACCGGGTTTGCTCATGCGCTGCTGCCGCGCGGCGGCGAATTCGAGGTGGTGAGCGTCGTCAAGAACGCCGCCGAGTTGTCGCCCTGGTGCCTTGCCAAGCTGGCGGAGACGCTTCCCGAGGGAACCTACAAGCTCGCCGAGGGCGAGCCCGGCATTGCGATGCTCGGCTGGCTGCTCGGCCAGCACAGGTTCGACGATTATCGTTCGACGAAGGACGAGCCGGAACGCGGCAACCGTGTGCTCGTCAGTGGCGAAGCGGCGAAGATCGACCCGACGGTCCGCCTGGCCGAGGCGACCGCCCTCGTCCGCGACCTCGTCAATACCCCTGCGGCCGACCTCGGCCCCGCCGCACTCGAGAAAGCAACGCGCGACCTGGCCTCGGAGACGGGCGCCCAAGTACGTGTGACGGACGGCAAGGAGCTCGCCGAGGGCTATCCGCTCATTGCTGCAGTCGGCGGCGCGGCATCGGATGCCCGAGCCCCGCGATTGATCGAGCTCGAATGGGGCAAGCCGACTGACCCGCATGTCGCGATCGTCGGCAAGGGAGTCTGCTTCGATAGCGGCGGGCTCGACCTCAAGGCTGCCAGCGGCATGCGCCTGATGAAAAAGGACATGGGTGGCGCCGCGCACGCCCTAGCACTCGCGCGGCTGGTCATCGGCGAGAAGCTGCCGGTGCATCTGCACCTGCTGATCCCCGCAGTCGAAAACGCAGTGTCGGCAACGGCCTACCGGCCCGGCGACATCGTGAAGTCCCGCAAAGGAACGTTTGTCGAAATCGACAATACCGACGCAGAAGGGCGGCTGATCCTCGCCGACGCGCTCACCAAGGCCGCCGAGGCCAAGCCTGAGCTGATCATCGATTTCGCGACTCTGACTGGTGCAGCGCGCGTTGCGCTTGGTCCCGACCTGCCTGCCTTTTTTTCGAGCCAAGATGATCTGGCCACAGCCGCGTTGCACGCTTCCGGCGAGGCCGACGACCCGCTGTGGCGGATGCCACTCTGGGAGCCCTATGACGAGATGCTGAAAAGCGACATCGCCGACATGGCCAATTCCGCAAACAGCCCAATGGCCGGCTGCATCGTCGCCGCTGTGTTCCTGAAGCGCTTCGTTCCCGATGACATCGCGTGGGCCCATCTGGACACCTACGCCTGGCGTGACGCGGCCAAGCCCGGCCGTCCAAAGGGGGGTGAAGCGCTGGGACTGCGGGCGATTTTCGGCTTGCTGAAGGACCGTTATTTACACGCTTGAAACTGTAACTGGCCGAAAAACGGGAAATATTGAGGTCACGCCGCTGCAACAATTCGCTGTCTTGCCGGTTTACTTGCCGAGCTAACGCGGCACGGAATGGAGTAAGACAGCTATGGGCGAGGTATCGCTTACCGGCTGGATGAAAGCGCTAATCGCCTATGTCCGTTCGGGTGAGCCTGATCTCACCAACCGGCAGATGGCGTTGTTGATGCTGGTTTATCTGACGCCGGGACCTCATACGGTCCGCGGGCTTGCGCGGGTCCTTGGGGTCTCGAAACCGGTCGTCACTCGTGCCTTGAACACGCTGGGCGCGCTCGGCTATCTGCGGCGCGAGAGGGACCAGGACGACCGGCGTAACGTGTTCGTGGTCCGCACCACTAGCGGGACGGATTTTCTTGAAGGGTTCAAACGCAACCTCCGCGAGAGCGATGGAACCTCCGCGGGCCACCGCCCGGTCATCGGCCAAGCCCCGGCCTACGCCCACCAGCGCTGAAGAGTTTTCTCTTTCCGGCCCTTCGAACCCGCCGGACCCACAATACAATGCCTATCGCAAGGATCTCGCGGACGTTGCGCTGGCCGGCCGCGTGATCGCTTCTCATTATGCCGAACCGTTAGGGCGCGCCGTTGGAACCGCCGCGGTCCTTCGCGGTGAGCCGTCGGACGCCGCGCCCGCCATACGCGACCTCAATATTGGAGAGCCGTTCGAGCTGCTCGACGATAGCCTCGGCTGGGCCTGGGGCTATGCGGGTAGCGAACGGCGCGTCGGCTTTGTCAGAAGCGAGGCGCTAACGCCTCAGTGAACGACTGAGCGCAGCCAGATCAGCTGATAAAGGCTGGTCAGCGCGATCACGCCAATTATCCCGATGATCGCCCAGTCTCGCCTTGGCGCTCGCGGCCGTCGTACGGGGAACAGCAACCAGCCGGCGAGCGCGCTCAGGACGAGGTTGCCGATCGCGCTGTTACGGAGAAACACGACGACGCTCGTCCGCACGTGCTCGGTTCCGGGCGCGACCGATTGGCCATGCGGGCTCATCATAAGGGTGGTCCCCCACGCAATGATTGCGGCGAACAGAAGCAGCGTGCCCATGAACATCCGGGCGCGCCCAATTCCCCGGTTCCTCACATTTGTCCTCGCTGACGCCTTATTGCATACCATTTGGCGACATTGGCCTCATGTTCGGCGAGCGTATCGGCGAATACGTGTCCGCCTGTGCCGTCAGCGACGAAATAGAGCGCCTTGGTGGTGGCCGGGTGCAGCACGGCTTCGATGCTTGCCCTTCCAGGATTGGCGATGGGCCCTTCGGGAAGTCCCGGCTTTCGGTACGTGTTGTAGCCGTTCACGGCATTCAGCTCCGACTTAAGGATCCGGCGGCCTAGCGGTTTCCCCTTGGTCACCGGGTAGATAACGGTCGGGTCCGCATCCAGCTTCATCCCAATCCGCAAACGGTTGCAATAAACGCCTGCAATCATTGGCCGTTCGCTCGCCTTGCCGGTCTCCTTTTCGACGATCGAGGCCAGCGTTACGGCCTCCTCGGGTGTCGTAACAGGACAGTCGCTGCTCCGCTTCGGCCAAAGTGATGCAATCGCCTTGGACATCGCCTGCTGCATGCGCACCACCAGCACCGAACGCGCTTCGCCGCGTTGGTAGCCATAGCTGTCGGGCAGCACCGACCCCTCGGCGATGAAAGGGGCGACACCGGTAAGATAGGGGTTCGCCTGAATCTTTTCGCTGACGATGATCGACGGCATGCCCTCAGTGACGGTTATCAACCGCTGGACTGGCCGCCCATGCTGCAACAGGTCGAGAATTGCCGCGCCACCCATGCCCCTCGGAATTTCGAACTCACCGGCCTGAATGGGGTCGTGCGAGCCGAAGATCCGCGCCATCGCATAATAAGTGCTCGCGGTTCCGGGGATGGCGCCCGCCTTCTCGAGCTTACGGGCGACCGTACCGAGGCTTGAGCCTTCCTGGACGGTGATCGTCTGCGGACCGGCTTTCGGCCCCGGTCCCCACCACAAGAAATAAATTCCGACAAGCGCGGCGAGAACCAGGCTCGCCGCGACGATCAGAAGCCGCCTCACACCGCCTTCATGACGAGCGAGGCGTTGGTGCCGCCGAATCCGAAGCTGTTGTTCAGGGCAGCCCGGACCCGGCGCTTCTTCGCCTTGTGAGGAACCAGATCGACGGCCTCTGTCCCCTCGTCGGGATCGTCGAGATTCAACGTCGGCGGCACGATCTGATCGCGGATAGCAAGGATGCAGAAGATCGCCTCGACTGCGCCAGCGCCACCAAGCAGGTGCCCGATTGCCGACTTAGTGCTGCTCATCGATGCACCATGAAGGTCATCGCCAAGGACCCTTTTCACGGCGGCAAGTTCGATCGTGTCGGCCATTGTCGAGGTGCCATGCGCATTCACATAATCGATGTCTTCAGGCTGCAGCCCTGCCTTCCGCAGCGCCATCTTCATGGCGAGCTCAGCGCCCTTCCCCTCAGGGTGCGGCGCAGTCACATGGTAGGCGTCGCCTGAAAGGCCGTAGCCTGCGATCTCGGCATAGATCTTGGCACCGCGGTTCTTCGCATGCTCATATTCTTCGAGCACGACGACGCCGGCCCCCTCGCCCATGACGAACCCGTCCCTGGCCTTGTCATATGGCCGGCTGGCCTGCTCTGGCCGGTCGTTGAAGCTCATGTTGAGCGCGCGCGCTTGGGCGAATCCCGCAACGCCCAGCGGATTGATCGTGCTCTCCGCACCGCCGGCAAGCATGATGTCGGCATCGCCGTCCTTGATCATGCGCGCCGCGTCGCCGATCGAGTGGGCGCCCGTCGAGCAGGCGGTCACGACCGAATGGTTCGGCCCCATCAGGCCATATTTGATCGAGACCTGGCCGGACGTCAGGTTAATCAGTCGGCCGTGAACGAAGTGCGGGCTGACACGTCCGGGACCCTTCTCCGCGAGCACCAGGGACTCGCTCTCTATGCCCGGCAAACCACCGATGCCCGAACCAATCGAAACTCCGGTGCGCTCCTTTAGATCGTCATCCATGTCGGCGAGGCCGGCATCCTCTAGCGCCTGGCCGGCCGCATCGAGTGCATAAACGATGAACGGATCGACCTGGCGTTGAACCTTGTGGTCGACCCGCTTGTCGGGATCGAAGCCCCACGGATGATCCTTGGGCTTCACTTCACCAGCGATCTTCGCTTTCTGGTCGCTGGTGTCGAAGCGGGTAATCGCGGCAATTCCGCTCTTCCCTGCGATCAAATTTTGCCAGGTCGTCTCGACATCCCCGCCCAGCGGGGTGACGAGCCCAAGACCGGTGACGACGACACGGCGCATCATTCAAACTCCGTCATAGCCCTTCAAAACAAACGGCCTCCCGATAGGGTTCGGGAAGCCGTTCGTGCCGCCTTTCGGCGCTGGGGGCGGCAGGTCAGCCGACCCGATCAGCCTTTGTTCTGGTCGATATAGTCGATCGCGTCACGAACCGTCGTGATCTTCTCTGCGGCGTCGTCCGGGATTTCCACGCCGAACTCCTCCTCGAAGGCCATGACCAGCTCGACGATGTCGAGGCTGTCCGCGCCGAGATCGTC
>JAFBAM010000322.1 GCA_019247755.1 Sphingomonas sp. | reverse complement strand
CAGTTGCGCTGAGGCGAGGAGAGGGAGAGTCGCGATGCGTAAATTTGTCGCCGTCAGCAGTCTGGCATTGGTCGCGGCAGCGCCGCCGCCGTCCACCGATGCAAAGCTCAGGGCGATCGTCGCGCCGGTCAGCGCGGCCCAGCTTCGCGCCAATGTCGAAAAGCTGGTCAGCTTCGGCACGCGCCACACGCTCTCGTCGCAGACCGACCCCAAGCGCGGCATCGGCGCGGCGCTCGAATGGGGGCGCAGCGAATTCCAGCGCTACTCGGCGGCCTGCGGCAATTGCCTGACCATCGTCGATCCATCCGAGGTCTTCACCAACGACCGCATTCCCACCCCGACGCGGGTGCGCGACATGGTCGCCATCCAGCGCGGCACCGAGCGGCCCAACGACGTCGTCATCATCACCGGCCATATCGACAGCCGCGTCTCGGATCCGATGAACGCGACCTCCGATGCGCCCGGCGCCAACGATGACGGCTCAGGCTCATCCACGGTGCTGGAGGCGGCGCGCATCCTCTCGAAGCACAAATTCCCGGGGACGATCGTCTATTCGCTCGATTCCGGTGAGGAGCAGGGCCTCAACGGCGCCAAGGTCATCGCCAATTACGCCAAGGCCCAGGGCTGGAACGTCATCGCCGATTTGAACAACGACATCGTCGGCAACAGCCGCGGCTCGGACGGCATCAAGGATGACACGCACATCCGCATCTTTTCCGAAGGCCCGCGCTGGCAGGGGCACGAGGACCTCGCCGCTCGGCAGCGCAGCCTCGGCGGCGAGAATGACGCGCCGGGCCGCAACATCTCGCGTTACCTCGATAGTCTCGCCGACCGGCTAAACATCGGCCTCGACGTCCGCCAGATCTGGCGCAACGACCGCTTCGGCCGCGGCGGCGACCATAGCGAGTTCCTCAACCTCGGCTTCCCGGCGGTGCGCTTCACCGTCGCGGTCGAGAATTACAACTGGCAGCACCAGGATCTGCGGACCGAGAATGGCATCAAGTACGGCGACACCATCGAAAATATGGACTTCGCCTATCTCGCCAAGGTCGCGAAGTTGAACATCGCCGCGCTCGCCGGCATCGCCAGCGCCCCGCCGCCGCCCGAGCCGAAGGTCGAAGGCGCGGTGAGCACGGATACGACGATCACGTGGCCGATCGTGCCGGGCGCAGCGAGCTACATAATTTGGTGGCGTCGAACCGACGCAAATCAATGGGAAGTATCGCGCGCCGACACTTCGGACGCCAATGGAAGGCAACCAAACGTAGAGTGTGACACGCCTGTGCATGTAGTTGGTACAACGCAGAGTTCAGGTGGGTGTTTTAGGAAGCGCGTTCTGCCTCACATCCGCGTCGACGATTGGGTGTTCGGCGTTTCATCCGTCAGCAAGGATGGTTTCGAAAGCCCGGTCGCGTCGGCGGTACCGGGCGGGGCGTTCAAGCCCTACGTCGCACCGCCTCCTCCAGCAAAGAAGTGAACCGTCACCCTGAACTTGTTTCAGGGTCCATCTCTTTGAAGGTCGCCGCTCGTCTCCTAAATGGATGCTGAAACAAGTTCAGCATGACGAGGGTTTGAGTTTCATGGCCGGCGGATGGACGCGCGACGGCGCGGTCGAGCAGCAGATCGAGGATACGGTGAAGGATGCCGTCCTTCGCGCCCGTGCGCTGACGCCCAAGGGCGAGAGCGCTGAGGAATGCGACGATTGCGGCGAGCCGATCCCCGAGAAGCGCCGCGCGGCGCTGCCCGGCGTCCGCACCTGCGTCGCCTGCCAGTCCGAACGCGACAAGGCCGTCGTCCACTCGACCATCAACCGCCGCGGCAGCAAGGACAGCCAGCTCCGCTAATTCGCTGTCCTACAGGCGCCCTGCTCGGCTAGGGTCTGGCCGATGATTTCTTCCCCTCACCATCTGCCCTGGGCGAACGATCGCGAAGGTCACGAAGTGGAGGAAGTGGAGGGAGACCCGATTCCACACCCCCAAACTGGCGTTCTTCTCTTCCGCAACCTCTTCCCTTCACCGGCGTAACTGCCTGATGGCCCGCAAAAAAACGGTCGGACTCCCCAGCCGCAAGCAGATCCTCGATTTCATCGCTTCGTCCGACCAGCCGGCGGGCAAGCGCGAGATCGCGCGGGCGTTCGGCCTGTCGGGGCAGACCAAGATCGACCTCAAGCGCCTGCTCAAGGACATGGCCGACGAAGGGCTGATCGACAGCTCGCCGGGCCGCGCGTTCCACAAGAGCGGTGGCGTCCCGAAGGTGACGGTGCTCCGGATTCAGTCGGTCGACGACGGCGGCAACGTCTGGGCGGTGCCGGAGCAGTGGCACGCCGAAACGCCGCCGCCGCGCATCCGCATCATGGAGCGCGGACGGCGGGGCGCTCTCGGGATTGGGGACCGCATGCTGGCCCGGACCGAGGAGCGCGGGCAGGGCCACATCGCCCATCCGATGAAGAAGCTCGAGCGCGCCGCCGAACTGGTGCTCGGCGTCGTCAAACAGGAGGGCACGCGTTTCTGGCTCTCGCCGGTCGACAAGCGCGAGCGCCGCGAGCTGGCCATCGTCGATTTGAAGGATGCCGAAGCCGGCGACCTGGTGCT
Source organism: Sphingomonas sp. (assembly GCA_019247755.1). Taxonomy (GTDB): domain Bacteria; phylum Pseudomonadota; class Alphaproteobacteria; order Sphingomonadales; family Sphingomonadaceae; genus Sphingomicrobium. The sequence goes on along the minus strand of JAFBAM010000322.1, from coordinate 4,911 downwards.
GTGTGAAGTGACCGGCCGGCCGCCGCGAGTGCAGGCGCGGGTCGATGCCGTGCTCGGCGACCCGTTTGCCCCGCGCAGCTTTTCGCTGATCGCCATCCAGAAGCACGGCCTGCGCCACGAGTTCGCCAAGGACGCGATCGACGAGGCGCATCGCGTGTCGAAACAGCCGCTGGGCGAGCGCGAAGACCTGACGCACCTGCCGATCGTCGCGATCGATCCCGAGGATGCCCGCGACCATGACGATGCGATCTGGGCCGAGGCCGACGGCGAGGGCGGCTGGAACGCCATCGTCGCCATTGCCGACGTCAGTTTCTACGTGCGGCCCGGTTCCGAGCTCGACCGCGAAGCTCGGGCTCGCGGCAACAGCGTCTATTTCCCCGACCGCGTCGTCCCGATGCTTCCCGAGGAGCTGTCCGCCGACATTTGCTCGCTCAAGGAGGGCGAGGACCGGGCGGCAATGGCCTGCCACCTGAAGATCTCCAAGGACGGCGAGATCAAAAGCTGGCGCTTCACCCGCGCCAAGGTGCGGATTGCGGCGAACATCGCCTACGAGGATGCGCAGGCGGCGATCGACGCGGCCGGGGAGGAAAGGGTCGAGGTTAGTTCGCCGACCTGCTCGATGCCAGAGATCGAACGACCCGTGCCGCGGGAACTGGTGGACAAGGCCTTGAAGCCGCTGTGGGCCTGCTGGCGCGCGCTGTTCGCGGCGCGGCAGAAGCGCGACCCGCTGGAGCTCGACCTGCCCGAACGCCGCGTCATGCTCGACGAAAAGGGCCGCATCGCGTCGATCGCGCCGCGCGACCGGCTCGATGCGCACCGGCTGGTCGAGGATTTCATGATCGCCGCCAACGTGGCGGCGGCGCGCGCTTTAGAGGCGAAGAAGGCGCCCGTGATGTACCGCGTCCACGAGCCGCCGAGCCGCGAGAAGCTGGTCGCGCTCAACGACTACCTCAAGACCTTCGACCTCGAGTTCACGCTCGGCCAGGTGATCAAGCCGGGCACGTTCAACCGGATCATCGAGCGGCTCGGCGACGCCGACGGCCGCGAGGAGATCATGGAGCAGCTGCTGCGAACGCAGATGCAGGCCCGCTACGGGCCTGAGCGGCTGGGGCATTTCGGGCTGGCGCTCGCGACCTACGCCCACTTCACCTCGCCGATCCGGCGGTACGCCGACCTGCTGGTGCACCGCTCTTTGGTGAGCGCGTACAAGCTCGGCGATGGCGGACTGCCGGCGCACGACGAAGACAAGTTCGAGCAGATCGGCGAGCAGATCTCGATGCTCGAGCGGCGCGCGATGGAGGCCGAGCGCGAAACGGTCGACCGCTATGTCGCGGCCTATTTGTCCGACCAGGTTGGGCAACTGGTCGAATGCCGGATCACCGGCGTCCAGCCGTTCGGCTTCTTCGCCGCGGTCGAGGATTTGGGCGGCGATGGCCTGTTGTTCGCCAAGGACCTGGGCCGGGAATATTTCCGCTACGACGAGGCCGCGCGGACTCTCGTCGGCGACGAGACCGGCGAGAGCTATCGCGTCGGTCAGCGGCTGACGCTCAGGTTGGCGGAGGCGAACCCGGTCAGCGGATCGCTCCGCTTCGAGCTTCCCGAGGGAAGCTACGGCGGCGCGTCGCCCCAGCCCCGCCGCGATCGCACCCGGAGCGCAGGCAGGCGTGGACGCCCGGCGAATATCCGGCATAACAACCGCAAACGCTAAGGCCGAGTAGGAGGGTATCGATGGCCACAGCCGCAGTAGCAGCCGCCGTCGCCAGGGCGAGGCGCGAGATCCAGCATCACTTCTTCAGCCATGACGCGGTCCGCCCGGAACGGGCGGTCGCCTTTGAGCCGAGCAAGCACATCGAGCAGCGGCAGTTCGAACGAATGCGCTCTCGCGGCATCATCCGCGAGGCCAAGCCCGGCCTCTTCTGGCTCGACGTCGTCGCTTACGACATCGACTTGCGCCAGCGGCATGAGCGGATCCGCTGGGTGCTGCTGGTGCTGGTGATTGCCCTGGCGATCGGGCTCGGCGTTTCCGTCGCCAGCCACTGATCGAGTAGCCCGCGGCTACTGAGTCGAGGCGAAGAACCGCCGTTCATCTGACGTTTATCGACAAACGCCGTTCGTCGAAATCGCTTCGACCAACGCGCGCCGCGCGTCGGCAATCCGACAGCGGGCGGATGGCAAATCTCCGCGCTACAGATGTAGCATCGCAAGCGGGCCGAAGAACCCGAAATCAATGGAGAAAGCTTGATCAACAAGTGCATCAGTGTATTATAGCAGCACTACAGTGAGTCGAGGCTGTAAAAAGAGGGAGAAGTACCATGCGTAAGCTCATCCTGTTGCCATGTGTTGCACTGCTGACCGCCGCGGCGCCGGCCACGGCCCAGCCCCAGGTCACCCAGCAAATCGCGCCGTCCGATGCGCAGAAGGCGGTCGCTCTTTCGGGCGGCGGCAAGGAAGCAGCTCAGGTCGCGCCGGAGGAAAAGAAGATCTGCAAGCAGCTGCCGTCGACCGGCTCGCGGCTTCCCAACCGGGCTTGTCTCACCGCCAGGGAATGGAAGCAGGTCGAAGAAGACTTGTCCCGCTAGAATTTCCCCAGGGTGTGTGCCGGCGAAGGTCCCTCGTCCGGCGCACACCCGACCCTCGCAACCTAATCAACTCCGAGGTATTGGCACTTCCGTCCCGAGGAGGTGCTTCCAATGCCCTACAAGATCGCAATCATCGTCGGCAGCCTTCGCGAGGGCAGCATCAACCGTAAGGTCGCCCGCTCGATCTGCGGCCTTCGGGGAGACAACCTCGACTGCTCGATGATCGAGATTGGCGACCTGCCGCTCTACAATCAGGATCTGGATGCGAACCCGCCCGAGCAATATGTGCGGTTCCGCAAGCAGATCGCCGAGGCCGACGGCATCCTGTTCTGCAGTCCGGAATACAACCGCGGCATCCCCGGCGCGCTCAAGAACGCGATCGACGTCGGCTCGCGACCTTATGGCCAAAGCGTGTTCGACAAGAAGCCCGCGGCGATCGTCACCGCTTCGCCTGGGAGCATCGGCGGCTTCGGTGCGAACCACCAGATCCGCCAGGCCTGCGTGTTCCTCAATATGCCGGTAATGCAGCAGCCGGAAGCTTATCTCGGCCACGTCTCGGACGACAGTTTCGACGATGCCGGATGCCTCAAGGATGGTCCGCTGAAGGACCTGGTGACGGTTCTCGCTAACGCGTTCCATGGCTGGGTGCATATGATCCATGAGTCACGCCGCTTGCTTGCCGAGGATTCTGCTCACGCCGCGCAGGCCAAGGCGAAGGAACACGCCTGACACTTGGCGGCAGTTGAACCGGCTGCTTAGGTCAGCAGACTAATCGGGCAGGAGCATCGCATGGATTTCGCCTTCTTGTCGCGCTGGCAGCCGCAGCTGCTCGCGCTGTTGAGGATTGTCACCGGACTGCTCTTTGTCGAGCACGCCACCTCGAAGTTCTTCGCCTTTCCGATGCCGTTCCCGATCCAGCCGCTTCCGCCGATGCTGATGGCCGCGGGCATCATCGAGCTTGTCGCTGGCGCGTTGATTACGATCGGCTTGTTCACCCGGCTTGCCGCATTCATTGCTTCGGGTGAGATGGCCGTCGGCTATTTCATGATGCACTTCCCGCAGGGTTTCTGGCCCCTTGTGAACAAGGGCGAGGCCGCAATCCTGTTCTGCTTCATCTTTCTCTACGTCGCAGCAGCGGGGGCGGGAGCGTGGAGCATCGACAGCGCGCGCGAGCGCAAGGCGCCGATCAGGTAACCTTCGCCCGCGTCTTGAAGCGCGGCTGATCCCAATCTCGCGTCGCAAGAATGTCGGAGAGGATCTCCGCGGCGCGAACCATCTCGGCATGCGTGTTGTAGAGGGGTGCGAAACCGAAGCGCATGAGATCGGGCGCGCGAAAGTCGCCGATGATCCCGCGCGCGATTAGCGCCTGCATGACCGCGTACCCCTGCGGGTGAGCGAAAACGACGTGGCTGCCGCGCTGGTTGGGATCAGAAGGTGAGGCGAGGCAGACTTCGTCGCCGCACCGAGCTTCGACTTCCTCGACGAACAGCTGCGACAGCGACCGCGACTTGGCCGCGAGGTCGCTCATGGCGATGCCGTCGAACGTGTCGAGGCCGGCCTCGAGCGCTGCGAGTGCGAGGATCGAAGGAGTACCGGTCAGGAACTTCAGGATGCCAGCGGCCGGCCGGTAATCGTCGACGAAGGCGAACGGCTCGGCGTGGCCCATCCAGCCCTGCAGGGGCGAGTGAAGTTGGTCTTGCAGATGCTCAGCGACGTAGAGAAATGCCGGCGCTCCCGGCCCCCCGTTCAGATATTTGTAGCCGCAGCCGATCGCCAGCTCCGCCCCGCTGCCACTCAGGTCGAGCTCGATCGCTCCCGCGCTATGCGACAGGTCCCAGACGACCAGCGCGCCCGCCGCGCGCGCCGCCTCGGTGACCGTGCGTATGTCGTAGTAGGCGGCGGAGCGATAATCGACGTGCGTCAGCGTCACGACCGCAGTGTCGGCATCGATCACCCCGACGACCTCATGCGGCTCGACCGCCTTCACACGGAGTCCAAGCATGTCGGCGAGGCCCCGAGCAACATAAAGGTCCGTCGGGAAGTTTCGCTTCTGGCTGAGGATCGTCTTGCGGTCGGGTCGTGCCACTGCGGCGGCGGCGAGCAGCTTGAACAGGCATACGCTGGTCGAATCCGCGATCAACAGCTCGCTCGGCTTGGCGCCGATGATCGGCGCGAGCTTCGTCGCGATCCGCGTGGGCCAGTCGATCCAGCCATGCTTGTTCCAGCTGGCAATGAGGTCGTCGCGCCATTGGCGCTGCGCCTCGGCGAGCACATTCGGCACGGCGGCGGGCATCGCGCCCAGCGAATTGCCGTCGAGATAGATCATGCCCTG
>JAFBAM010000082.1 GCA_019247755.1 Sphingomonas sp. | reverse complement strand
GGCGGCTTCCTCCTCGCCGATCCCGCCGAGGACGTCGGGGCGATGATGGCAGGTCGGCTGGGCGAAAATTCGCGGTCCATGCACCACGCCGCCGCCTTTCGGGTCCTCCGCTCCGAACCGCAAAGCCTTCAGCCGCGCTACTGCGATCGCGGCCGCACACATCGCGCAGGGCTCGAGCGTCACCCAAAGAGTACATTCATCGAGGCGCGAGCTGCCGAGCTTCGCCGCCGCAGCACGAATAGCCTCCATTTCAGCGTGAGCCGTAGGGTCGCTGGAGCCGCGCATCGCGTTACGGGTTTCGGCGACGATCTCGTCTCCCAGCGTCACGACCGCACCGACCGGCACCTCGCCGTTAGCCGCCGCCTCGGCCGCCAGGTCGAGCGCGCGGCGCATCGGTGGAGGCAGAGGAAAGCTCATCCGCGTCCGGCTAGCGGACGCAGGTGGGAGAGTCACATCGCGTTGTTGGTCGCGGCAGCCGTCTGGTCATGGCCAGGCTTATGGACCGTCAAGTCCGGGACCTTCACGGTCGCCTGCTTCGAGCCGACCTTAACCGACCCGGTCTCGACGTCGAATGCGGGCGCCTGGCCGCCCTTGGCCGTTACGCCGTTATGCGTTGCCGTCAGCTGGGGCGCTTTTGCTTCCCGCGTCTGGTTGATGTTGAGGAAGCCGGAGGCGACGCCGGCAATGATGACGATGACGGCCACGATCAAAATCAGCAGGACGGCGCGCATGGGCTGATCTCCTTGACCCTCATTAACGCAAATGCTGTTTACCGGTTGCCTCCGTCCCGGCATTAGCGAGCGTTGACGGGGAAAGCTCAAGCGGCTAACGGGCGGCGCTCTTCGGGCCCACGGGGTCCGTACACGAAAAATCAGGAAGAACACCATGTCGCGGGTTTGCGAGCTGACCGGCAAGGGCCGGCAGGTGGGTAACAACGTTTCCCACGCCAATAACAAGACGAAGCGCACGTTCCTGCCGAACCTGCAGAATGTCACGCTCATTTCCGACGCGCTCGGGCAGAGCGTGAAGCTGCGCGTGTCGACCCACGGCCTGCGCTCGGTCGAGCATGTCGGCGGCCTCGACAACTGGCTGCTGAAGACGAGCGATGACAAGCTGAGCCTCAAGGTCCGCAAGCTCAAGAAAGAGATTGCGAAAAAGGTTGCTGCGCCAGCCGCTTGAGCGGTCGCTAAGCTTCTGACTTCAAAAGGGTTTTCCTGAATATTGGCTGCACGCCATATTCAGCGTCCATTCCCCGCGAATCGGTCATACGCACCGGCATTGGCGGGGTTTATCCCCTTTTCCCCGTCTCGCCTGGCGACAGGCAACATACCCTCGCGTCGCGTATCGAGGGGGCCCCAGCGCGCGTAACCGTGCTGGGGCCAATTTCTTATCAGTGCATGTCGAACAATTGGGCGAGCTGCTCGACCATCGCGCCGGCGAGCTGGTCGGCGTCCATAATGGTCACCGCGCGGCTGTAATAGCGAGTCACGTCGTGCCCGATGCCGATGGCGATAAGCTCGACGGTCGAGCGCTTCTCGATCCAGTCGATGACCTGCCGAAGGTGCCGTTCGAGATAGCTTCCGCCGTTCGCCGAAGCCGTCGAATCGTCGACCGGTGCGCCGTCCGAAATCACCATCAGGATGCGGCGCTCTTCGGGCCGTGCGACGAGCCGGTTGTGCGCCCAGAGCAGCGCCTCGCCGTCAATGTTCTCCTTAAGCAACCCCTCACGCATCATCAGGCCGAGATTGCGGCGTGAGCGGCGGTACGGCTCGTCGGCGCGCTTGTAGACGATGTGCCGCAGGTCGTTGAGGCGTCCCGGATTCGGTGGGCGGCCATCGGTCAGCCAGGCCTCGCGGCTTTGCCCGCCCTTCCAGCCGCGCGTCGTAAAGCCGAGGATCTCGGTCGAGACACCGCACCGCTCCAGCGTCCGCGCAAGGATGTCGCCGCAGATGGCGGCAATTGCGATCGGCCTTCCACGCATCGAGCCCGAATTGTCGATCAGGAGCGAGACCACCGTGTCCCGGAATTCGGTGTCGCGCTCGATCTTGTAGCTCAGCGAATGGCCCGGGCTGACGACGACGCGGGCCAGCCGCGCCGCGTCGAGCAGCCCCTCTTCCTGGTCGAAGTCCCAGCTGCGCGCCTGCTGCGCCATCAGCCGCCGCTGCAGCCGGTTGGCAAGGCGAGTGACGACGTTCTGAAGTCCCGCCATTTGCTGGTCGAGGTAGGCCCGAAGACGGCCGAGCTCCTCCTCGTCGCACAGGTCACCGGCCTCGACGATTTCGTCGAACCGGGTCGTAAAAGCCTTGTAGTCGGTCTCGGGCGAGAGGTCCCAGTTGCGCCGGCTCGGCGCCGCGAAAACGCTTTCGCTATAATCGTCACCGGCCGGGGCCTCGTCCTCGCCGGCTTCCATCTCCTCGCTCGAATCGCCCTCGGCGTTCTGGTCCTCGACCTGCTCGCCGCGCATCTCGACATCGCCGCCGCCAGGATCGCCCTCGTCGGACTGCTCTGCCGTGTCCTCGCTGCCACCTTCTTCGCCCTCGGCGTCGTCACCGGAATCTGGGGACTCGTCGTCGAGCTGGTCCTCGCCAGCCGCGAGATCGAGATCCTCGAGCAAACGCCGCGAAAGCTTGGCGAATGCAGCCTGATCGTCAAGCGTCAGCGCCAGGGCGTCGAGCTCTGCTGCCGCTTTCTTCTCGATCCAATCAGACACCAGTTTCAGACCAGCCGCGGCGGCGCGCGGTGGCGCTTCCCCGGTCAGCCGCTCACGGGCGATGAGGCCGACTGCAGTCGACAGCGGTACTTCCTCGGCGTTGCGGGCACGGACGATGGCGTCGCCGCGAACCCGCGCTTCGGTCAGCTGCGCGAGATTGTCTTTGACGCCGCCCATGGCGCGGGCGCCGAGCGCTTCGACCCGAGCTGTCTCCAGCGCATCGAAGACGCCGCGCGCCTCGACGTCCATCGGCGCGACGCGGGCGTGAAGCCGGGCGTCGTGATAGCGCAGGCGAAGGGCGGCGGAGTCGGCGGCGCCGCGCGCCTCGGCCACCAGCTTCGGTTCGAGCGCCGGTCCGGGTGAAGGCACGCGCGCAGTCTTGCCCGATGCCGGCGCGTTGTCCGAGGCGAAGACGACCTCAACCTCCGGATCCTTGGCAATGGCCCGTGACGCACCCGCGAGCGCCCGGCGGAACAGGTCGATCTTTTCGGCCACGGGAGGCCTTAAGCCTTCCCGACCACGCTCTCGGGAAGATCCTCGCCGAACACGCGCTGATAATATTCGGCGATCAGTGGCCGCTCGGCCTCGTCGCACTTGTTGAGGAAGCTGACCCGGAAGGCGTAGCCGACGTCGTTGAAGATGTGCGCGTTCTGGGCCCAGCTGATCACCGTGCGTGGGCTCATGACGGTCGAGATATCGCCGTTCATGAAGCCCTGACGGCTGAGGTCGGCCACCTTGATCATCTTGTCGACGATCTCCTTCCCGCCCGGCTCGTCATATTCGCCGGACTTGGCGAGGACGATCTGCGCTTCGACCGCGGCGGGCAGGTAGTTGAGCGTCGTGACGATGTTCCAGCGGTCCATCTGGCCCTGATTGATGGCCTGGGTGCCGTGATAGAGACCCGTCGTGTCGCCGAGGCCGACGGTGTTGGTCGTCGCGAACAGCCGGAACCAGGGGTTCGGCCGGATCACGCGATTCTGGTCGAGAAGCGTCAGCTTGCCCTCGGCCTCGAGCACGCGCTGGATCACGAACATCACGTCCGGACGGCCGGCGTCATATTCGTCAAAGACAAGAGCGACAGGATGCTGAAGCGCCCAAGGCAGCAGGCCCTCTCGGAACTCGGTCACCTGCTGGCCCTCGCGAAGCACGATCGCGTCCCGACCGACGAGGTCGATGCGGCTGATGTGCGCGTCGAGATTGATCCGGATCAGCGGCCAGTTAAGCCGCGCCGCGACCTGCTCGATATGGGTCGACTTGCCGGTGCCATGATAGCCCTGGACCATCACGCGGCGATTTTTCGAGAAGCCCGCGCAAATCGCCATCGTCGTATCGGGATCGAAGACGTAGGTTGGGTCGAGGTCGGGGACCCGCTCGTCCGCTTCGCTGAAGGCAGGGACTTCCATGTCGGAGTCGACGCCGAACAGCTCACGCACTTTCGCGATCTTGTCGGGGGAAGCCATCAGCGTTTCCGCGCGGCTCTCGGGCTGTACGTTGGGGAGATCGGTCATATTCGGATGGCCTTAAGGGAAGCGAGCGCGCGCCTCAACGTTCAGCCAATTTTTGGCGGCAACGGAAAGAGTTTCACGAAGCGCTTCGCAAGCTTCATGTCTCCTTCGACGCGGATCAGGTCGAACGGAGCACCGCCATGAATGACCGCCGCAATTTCGCTCGGTGCGCCGGTAAAGACGACATCGCAGTCCTCGATCTTGGTCCGCTCGACATCGAGGCGCCCGTCATGAACCCTCGTAACATAGGTGGTGTCGCCGAACCTGAAGCCGACCCTGGCGTCGATCCCCTCCGCCAGGGCCGGAGAGATCAGGGTCTGGAACGACATGATGACCGACACGTGGCTCATCTGCAGGGTCGGATCGTGCCACGGGCTTCGCGCGGCCCAGGCGCCGAGGCGGGCGATCACCGGAATGGCTTCGAGGCTCCACTCCGTCGCCTCATAGACCTGCACGGCTGCTGGCGGAGGG
>JAFBAM010000024.1 GCA_019247755.1 Sphingomonas sp. | reverse complement strand
CCTGCTGGTGTTGGCTTCGAGGACGGGCCAACCATCCGCTGCTCGGTGCAATGTTCTTCGTGGCGGCGCCCTATCACCTCTTCAATTATGTCGACCGAGGTGCGCTGGCGGAGTCCCTGGCGATCACGCTCATCCCGGTGCTGGCAATCGGGTTGCGGCGCATATCCGAAGGCCGTGGCGGTCTGGTTATGACGGCGACCGCCTATGCCGCGATGATCGGCACTCATTTGCCGCTGGCGCTGCTCACCAGCGTATTCCTGATCGCGCCCTATGCGCTGGTGCATCGGCGCAGCTTGCCGGGCCTCGTCGTGTCGACGGCCCTCGGAATTTCGGCAGCAGCCATTACGATTCTGCCGGCGCTGATGCTGTCGCCCTACCATGACGAAGCGCAGCTCTATCGCGCGCCGAATCTGCGTACCGAATATTGGAACCTGTTCAGCGGTCATTGGAGTGATCCGAACTTCACGCTGACCTTCGCAATCGTCGCGGCGACCATCGTAGCCGTGGCCGACATGGCGGTCCGACGCGATCGCTGGGCGCTTCTCGCCATCGCCACCGCGCTTGTCGTCGCGGGGCTGGTGCCTTTCTTCTGGTCCTTACCTCTGCTTGCGAAGATTCAATTCCCCTATCGCGCATTGCCGATTGCGGAGTTTGGATTGGCAACGGCGCTGGCCCGATCCGTCAACTTGCCGCGCGCCGCGGCGCTGCCCTTGGTAGTCTCGGTCGCGATCCTGCCAGGGGTCTACAATATTCCGCGCGACATCAGCCGGCTCCGCGCCGTGCATCCGGACACTTACGAATATCTGCCAAAGGGCGTTCTTGGCCCGCACCAGCTCGATGCAAAGCTCAGCGAGGTGACCGCGCCTCGCATACCGCCGCCACGCGTGGCCGGCATGGTGGTCGAACCGCACTTCTACTTCCCGGCCTGGTCCTGCGGCACCGAGGAGCCGCGCACGCAATTGTTGATGCATGAGCCGGGATGCAGGCCGCAAATCGTCTGGACCATGCCCGAGAAGATCGGAACTGCGATCTCGATCGTCGCGTCGCTCATCCTCATGTTGCTCGCTTGGCGCGCACGTGGCACCCGTCCGTCGAATGGCCCTATCCCCGCTGACGACAGCTTGTTAGCTCAGGCGAACCGTTCGGAAGGGGAGCCGGCTATTGAGCACCGCGCCAGCGATTGCGCTCGAGGAGCGCCGTAGCCGTTCGTTCCTCGGGCACCCGCCGGGCCTCGCTTTTCTTGCCTTCACCGAAATGTGGGAGCGCTTCTCCTATTACGGCATGACGTCCCTGCTTGCGCTTTACATGACCAAGCAGCTGCTGACCCCCGGACACGCCGAGCATGTCCTAGGCCTCGGCGGGTTGCGGCACCTGTTCGAGCTTCGCGGGCCGATGTCCGACGTCGCCTTCGCCTCGCTCATCTATGGTTGGTATAGCGGCCTCGTCTATTTCACGCCGGTGCTGGGCGGCTTGATCGCCGATCGCTGGCTGGGCACCCGGGCGACGGTCGTTCTTGGCGCGCTGCTGATGAGCGCGGGCCATCTGGCGATGTCGCTCGATCAAAGCTTCCTCGTCGCCCTGCTGATGTTGATCGTCGGCTCGGGCTGCCTGAAGGGCAATATCTCGGCGCAGGTCGGCCAGCTTTACCCGCCGCACGAGGAGACGCGCCGGACTGGCGGCTTCACGATCTTTTCGGCCGCGATCAACATCGGCGCGGTGATGGGGCCGCTCGGCTGCGGAGCGATTGCTGCCGTCTATGGCTGGCACGCCGGCTTCGCGCTTGCTGCCGCGCTGATGCTGCTGGCGCTATTCATCTATTTGTCGGGGCAGCGTTATCTTCCGGGGAAGTTGCCCGCGACCACCTCGTCAGGTGAGGCGCTACCGCCCCTGACCACAGCCGAGCGCCGCCGTGTCGCCTGCCTCATCCTCGCGATCCTGATCACCGTCTTCCCTAACACGGCTTATCCGATGATCTGGAATATCGGCGTCCTGTGGATCGACGGCCATGTCAGCCTCGCCAGCCCGTTCGGCGCGGTGCCCGCCTCCTGGTTCAACTCGATCGACAGCTTTGCCAGTATCGTCGTGGTGCCGCCGCTCGTCGCTTTGTGGGCGTGGCAGGCGAGGCGCGGCAAGGAGCCGAACGATGTCGCCAAGATCGGAATCGGTTGCGCGATGACCGGTGCGAGCGCCCTGTTCCTCGCGGTGGGATCGGCGATGCCCGGCCCCGACGGCAAGGTTGGCGTCATCTGGCCGATCCTCTGCTTCGTCGGCATGGGATTCGCCTTCATCTGGTTCTGGCCGGTGCTGCTCGCGCTGATTTCCCGCGAGGCGCCGGCGAAGATCAATTCGACCCTGATGGGCGCGTCCTTCATGTCGCTCTTCGTCGGCAGCGTGCTGATGGGCTGGGTCGGAAGTTTCTACGATGAGATGAGCGGGGCCGCATTCTGGACGCTGGATGCCGCGATCGGCTTCGCGGGCGCCGTGCTGGCGGTGCTTCTCGGACGCCTGCTCACCCGCGAATTGGAACCCTGCGCTCCTTCGGAATCTTAAGTCTCCAGCCAGCCGCGAAAGGCCGATCTCATGAGCGTTGCCGAAGCCACCCCGGACCTCGAGCAGGTCGACCGCAACGACCGCGCCTTCCTCGGCCATCCCAAGGGCCTCGGCTATCTTGGATTCACCGAGGGCTGCGAGCGCTTCTCCTATTACTCCATGCAGACGCTGCTTGTGCTTTACATGGTCAATTACCTGCTGGTGCCGGAGCGGATGGACAAGGTCGTCGGGCTCCAATGGGTCCAGCAACACATATACCACGGCATTTCCGGCCAGCCGCTCGCGTCGGCAATTTTCGGCACCTACGCGTCGCTGGTTTACGGCACGCCGATCCTCGGCGGGATCATCGCCGACAAATGGCTGGGACGTAACAAGACGCTGATCCTCGGCGGCGTATTGATGGCGATCGGCCACTTCCTGATGGCCATTGAATCCGCTTTTGTGTTCGCGCTCATCGCGCTGGTGCTCGGCGTCGGTGCCTTCAAGGGCAATATCGCGACACAGGTCGGCGCGCTCTACGGCCCGAACGATCTTCGCCGCGCAATGGCTTTCCAGATCTTCTACATCTTCATCAACGTCAGCGTGATCATCGCGCCGCTGATCTCAGGTACGCTCGGGCAGAAGGTCGGCTGGCACTACGGCTTCGGCTGCGCTGGCGTGGTGATGGTCCTCGGACTCATCATCTACCTGTCCGGCCGCCGCTACCTCGCTCCGGAGGAAGTTGCGTCAAAGACCCACGAAGCCGCGCCGAGCGAACCGTTGAACCGCGACGACTGGCTGTGCGTCGTCTATCTGGTCATCCTAATCCCGGTGCTCGCGGTCTCGCTGCTGACGAACCAGGAGATCTTCAACGCTTACCTCACCTGGGGCGACCAGCACTTCGATCTCACCTTGCTGAACAACACCAGCAGCTGGCTGATCACCGTCGATGCCGCGGTCAGTTTCTCCATGCTCGTCGCCGTCGCTGCCTTCTGGAAATGGTACGGCACCAGACGCCGCGAGCCCGACGAGATCAGCAAGATGATCATCGGCAGCATCTTCACCGTCGCGGGCGGCCTCTGTCTGTTCATGGCCGCGCTGACGCAGCCGCACGGCGGCAAGATCAGCCTGTTCTGGCCGATGCTGTTCGAAGTCTTCAACAGTATCGGCTTCGCCCACGTCCTGCCGATCAGCCTCGCGCTCTTCTCGAAGATTTCGCCGAAGCAGATCACGGCGACCGTGATCGGGCTCTATTACCTGTCCTTCTTCATCGCCAACGCGGTCGTCGGCTACGTCGGTGGACTCTATTCGAGCCTGCCGACGACGACCTTCTGGCTGATCCACGTCGCCAGCGCAGCGTTCGGCCTCGTCGCCTTCGTCATCTTCAAGGTCGCACTCGGCAAGAGGATGCAGGGCACGCCACAGGACCAGGCGGCAGCGCTCAGTTAGGCACGATCGGAAGGTACACCGCAGTGGCGGTCGATCCGCCGCGATAGATGCTTTGCGTCGCCTTCCGATAATCCGCCGGCCGCGCATAGAATATGTTCGGCACGAATGTCTGCGGGTTGCGGTCGTACACCGGGAACAGGCTCGACTGGATCTGCACCATGATCTTGTGACCCGGCAGGAAGACGTGATTCACGTTGGGCAGGCCCCAGCGATAGTGCTCGACCTTCCCGGCACGAAGCGCACGCGGCTTGGCAAAGCTGTCGACATAGCGGCCGCGGAAGATCTCGATCCCGATCGGCAGCTCATAGCCCGACATGTCCTTTTTCGATCCCTGCGCCGCGCCCTCCGGCGCTTCGTTCGGGTAAACGTCGATGAGCTTCACGACCCAGTCGCTGTCGGTGCCGCTCGTCGCCGCGAAGAGGTCCACCTGCGGCGGGCCAATGATGTGCACCGCCTTCGTCAGCGGGGCGGTCGTATAGTTCACGACATCTGTCCGGTCGGAGACGAACCGCTGGTCCTGTACCAGCCAGGTCCGCCAGCCGGCGCCGGTGATCGGCCGCGGCAGATAAGGTACCGGCTTGGCCGGGTCGGAGACATATTGATCGAACCCGCCCCCCACCGGGCGATCGAATCCGGCCGTACCGTTGGCGTTGATGTAGAGCGGCGTCGGCGTGCCCATGGGCCACTTCGGGCTCGCCTGCCACTCGTTGATGCCCGTCGCATAGGTCAGCGCGTTCGGCGTCTGCGGGTCAGGTCCGCCCTTCAGATAATGGTCGAAGAAAGGCTTCACCCATTTGACCCGCCACTCATCGGAGGTGTCGCCGGTGAAGACGATGTCGCCGAGGTCGTAGCCGTAATGGTTGGCGCCCGAATGCCGCCACGGCCCGATCGCGAGGTGCAGCAGTCCGCTGCCTTCATATTTGTCCTTCAGCGCCTTGTAGACCGCGGGGCCGCCATAGCTGTCTTCCTGGTCCCACTGCCCGACCTCGATCAAAGTCGGCACGGTCAGCGGACGCGCCGCCAGCCACTTGTCGACGGCCTGGCCCGACCAGAATTCGGTGTAGGCCGGATTCTGCATCAGCTTCTGGACGAACGGGTAATTGGTGATGTTCAGCCGCTTGGCATAGTCGGCCATCGACCCGGCTTCTAGGTAGCGAGTGTAATCGTCGCCCGGGCCGGTTGCGAGCTCGCCGCCCTCCGCTTTGCCCGTGCTCTGCGACACGGCGAAGTCGAACCCGCCGACGCGGAAGGCGCCGTTGTGGAACCAGTCGTCGCCCATCCAGCCGTCGACCATCGGGCTTTGCGGAACCGCGGCTTTCAGTGCGGGGTGCGGATTGATCTCCGAAGCCAGCGTGAGGAAACCGAGGTATGACGAACCGATCGTCCCGACCTTGCCGTTGGACTCCGGCACGTTCTTCACCAGCCAGTCGATCGCGTCATAGGCGTCGGTGCTCTCGTCGATGCCGGTATTGTTGAGGGGCCCAACGATCGGCCGGTTCATCACGAACGTGCCCTCACTGTTGTGGAGGCCGCGGATGTCCTGCTGGACGATGATGTAGCCGTCGTTGAAGAACTCCTTGTACATGATCGGCAGGATATCGACGCCATGCTGGCTCTTCTCCCGGCTCATGCTGCTCTTCGCGTCATAAGGCGTGCGCGACAGCAGGATCGGCCCGTTGGTCGTGCCCTTCTTCATCACGATGACCGTGTAGAGCTTGGTGCCGTCGCGCATCGGCACCATTGCGACGCGCTTCACGTAGTCCGCCTCGGGCAGGACCGGGTCGTACTTTGCGACGACGTCGGGTGTCATAGGCGTCACTGCCGCGGGCGGCGCGGCAGCAATGGCGATGAGGGGAATGAGCGAGGCGGCGGCTCGAAGCAGGATCTGGGTCATGGCGCCGCGATAAGGAGGCCCTCGCACCGCCGCAAGCAGGTCAACGCGGCCTCAGAATTCGACCTCCGCGACATGCTCCTTCATTCCAGCCTCGGGCTTTCGGCCGAACAGCTTGTTGATTGCGGGCTTGATGAAGCCCTTGAGGTTGCTCTGCCAGATCTTGGCGTCTTCGAGCTCCAGCCGGAGCAGTGCCATCTTGGGGTCGTCCTTGCCATCATACCATTCGGCGACAATCGGGCTCCACAGCCGGTCGATCTCGGGCCGGCTATTGTCCATGATGAGGCGGCCGCGGAGGCTGGCGAAGAGGTCGTGACCTTTGCTCGCGAAGCTCGCGACTGCGCCATTGTCCTGGCCGAGGGCGCGGGTCAGGTCATGATCCTTGGCCGTGAAAAACCAGACGCACCCACGCTCGCGATCCTGGTCCTCGAACCGTGCCGTCATCGGCTGCATGGCACTGTGTCGTGCCTTGTCGAGGCCGAGCATGACGAATGGGCTGTCCTCCAAAGCGCCCCAAAAGTGGGCTTCAATCTCGCGGTCGTCGGCCATCTTCAAATCTCCCATGTCGGTTTGATGACCAACGGCTCCGGTCGGGCAGCGTTCCCGCATACGGTCTTTAGGGCAGGTCTTTCCGCCGCTTAGGCTAAGCTATTGTCTTGCAAGCCTATCTTGTAGAACATAAGGCGAACGAATGGCTCAGCTCGACCTTCAGGCGAAGCTCGCAATCCTAGCCGACGCGGCCAAGTATGATGCGTCCTGCGCCTCGTCGGGCACAAGCAAGCGCGACAGCCGCGGCGGAAAAGGCGTGGGATCCAGCGAGGGCATGGGAATCTGTCATGCCTACGCGCCCGACGGCCGCTGCATTTCGCTGCTGAAAATCCTACTGACCAACAGCTGCATCTTCGACTGCGCTTATTGCATCAACCGCAAGAGCTCGAACGTGCGCCGCGCACGGTTCACGGCCGAAGAAGTCGTTCGCCTGACGCTCGCCTTCTACAAACGCAACTACATCGAAGGGCTGTTCCTCTCCTCCGGAATCATTCGCTCGTCGAACTACACGATGGAGCAGATCGTCGAGGTCGCGCGAAGCCTGCGCGAGGATCACGACTTTCGCGGCTACATCCACCTGAAGACCATTCCCGACGCCGATCCCGAACTCGTCCGGCAGGCTGGCCTTCACGCCGACCGCGTTTCCATCAACGTCGAGCTGCCGACCGAAGCAGGCCTGACCGACCTCGCGCCTGAGAAGGATGCCGCGCAAATCGAAGGCGCGATGCTGGACATGAAGGCGTCGATCGCCGACGCAGGCGATGCTTCGAGGAGGTTTCGGTCAGCTCCTAAATTCGCTCCGGCCGGCCAGTCGACCCAGATGATCGTCGGCGCTGACAGCGCCAATGACTCCGACATCGTCGGCAAGGCCAGCAAGTTGTACGGCAAGTTCAATCTCCGCCGCGTCTATTATTCGGCTTTCTCGCCGATCCCGGATGCGAGCGCCGTGCTGCCGCTGAAGCGTCCGCCATTAATGCGGGAGCACCGCATCTACCAGGCCGACTGGCTGATGCGCTTCTACGGCTTTGCGCCGAAGGAGGTGCAGTCGGCGACCGACGAACAGGGCATGCTTCCGCTCGATATCGACCCCAAGCTCGCCTGGGCGTTGAAGTTTCGCGACAGCTTTCCGGTCGACGTTAATCGCGCGCCGAAGGAAATGCTGCTGCGTGTCCCGGGCCTCGGCACCAAGGCCGTCCAACGCATTCTCTCGTCCCGCCAATGGCGCAAATTGCGGCTCGACGACGTCGCGCGACTGACTTTGTCGATTACGAAAATCCGACCGTTTATCAGCACGGCGGACTGGCGCCCGACCTTGCTCACGGATCGCACCGACCTACGCACGCTGGTTGCGCCAAAGAAGCAGCAGTTGGAGTTGTTCGCCGGTTGAGGCCTCAGCGCGGCTCGAGGCCCTCTTCGGTCAGCCAGCCGCGCCGGGTGGCGATACCGAAGACCAGGTTCACCAACGGATTGGACCAGCCCGTGTTGGTCGCGAAGTCGCGGCGCAGTGTTTCGTGGTGAAGCGCATGCGCCTCCGGCGTCATCAGCAGGCCCGCGCGGCGCATCGCCTGGACGATCCACGGGTTGTCTTCGCGATGCAGCGTGCCGTGGAAATATTGGGCGAGGGTGCCGCCGATGATCAGCACGACGCTTCCGGCAATCAGCCAGCCCGGCACCGAGCCGGCGAGGCAGATCAAATTGAGCGCGATCGACGCTGGCAGCGACACGAAGATGATCGTCGAGCCAATTTGCACCAGGAACGGCCTGCGCCCCAGCGCCTCGGGCCGCGGATGATGGTTCTTGAAATCGTAAACCAATCGCTCGAACGGCGAGATCTTCGGCATCACGCTGTCCCGCAGCGCGAGATACTCCGCGCTCTCGCGCGAGCCCTGGTAATGAAAGACGCGGTCGAGCCCGATGCCCGGCGTGCAGGGCCGGTAGTCCATCACCATGTGGGTCAGACCCGACAGAAGGTCGGCGACATACCACGCGGCGATCGCTGCCGGGATCCAGCGCCAGTCCGGCACGCCGGCGAACCACAGATTCAGCGCCAGCGACAAAGCGAACAGGGCCGTCACCCACCATGGCGCAGCCTTCATCATCGTGCGAAATCTGTCGATGCTTGGAGCATGAGCCCCTTTTGCCCCAAGCGGCACGAGATTGGAACCGCTTGAGATGCTACGCGAAGGCCCGATGATCGATGCCCACCGCGTGACTTTGTCTGCTCAGGACGATTTCGACGGCTGGCGCGACGCGGCGCGCGATCTTGCCGAGGCCGGCGTGCCCGCAAGCGCGGTGGTGTGGCAGGTCGAAGGCGGCGAGGCCGACCTATTCGGGTCGGAGTCCGTGCAGCCGGCGGCGCCCAGCTTCCCGGTGCCGCGGGCATTCGTCGATCTTGCCAAAAGCGTCGTCTGCCATTCCGACCCGGAGCGCTTCGGCTTGCTCTACGCCCTGCTGCTCGAGCTCAAGGCCAACCGTCACGCCCTCGACGACGAGGCTGACCCACTGGTGCGTAGGCTGAACGACCTCGGCAAGGCCGTCCGCCGGGACGTCCACAAGATGCACGCCTTCGTGCGTTTTCGGGAAATAGATGGGCGGTTCGTCGCCTTCTTCGAGCCGGAGCATCACATCGTGCGCCGCGCCGCGATCTTCTTCGTCAACCGCTTCACCAACATGCGCTGGTCGATCCTGACGCCGGAGCTGTCCATCCACTGGGACGGGCAGGCGCTGACGGAAGGTCCTGGCGCGACGCGCGCCGACGCGCCCTCGGGCGATCCCCTCGAAGAGACCTGGCGCACTTATTACGCGAGTATCTTCAACCCCGCGCGGCTCAAGGTCGGCGCAATGCTGAAGGAGATGCCGAAGAAATATTGGCGCAACATGCCGGAGACCTCGCTCGTTGAGCCGCTGATTGCGGGCGCCCGCAATCGGGAGCTGGAGATGATTCAACGGTCCGCCGACGCGACTATTGTCAAAGAAGGTCTGAAGCATGCCGTCGACGCCGAGCGGGTGCTTGAGCCCGGCGGAAACCTGCGGGCTTCGTGGGAGGCGCTGCTGAAGGACGCGCGCAATTGCACGCGCTGCGACCTCTACAAGCATGCGACCCAGACCGTGTTCGGTGAAGGCCCGCTCGATGCGTCGATCATGTTTGTGGGTGAGCAGCCCGGCGACCAGGAAGATGTAGCGGGCCGGCCGTTCGTAGGCCCGGCAGGCCAGCTGTTCGATGCGGCGCTCGAGAAAGCGGGTATCGACCGTACCACCGTCTACGTCACCAATGCGGTCAAGCACTTCAAGTTCGTGCCGCGCGGCAAGAAGCGCATCCATTCGAAGCCGGGTGCCGGTGAGATCGAAGCCTGCCGCTGGTGGATCGAGCACGAGCGCGAGCTGCTTCGCCCGCCGGTGACCGTGGCGCTTGGCGCGACCGCGGCCAACAGCCTGTTCGGCAAGGTAATGGCGATCGGCCGCAACCGGGGCGTGCAGCTGGAGCTCCCCGACGGCAGCGAATGCTGGATCACAGTCCACCCGAGCTTCCTCCTCCGCATCCCCGAGGAGGACCGCAAGCTGGAGGAAAAGAAACTGTTCCTCCGCGACCTCAAGCGGATCAAGGCCCGAGCCGAGGAACTCGCCGGCTAGAAACGATAGCCCACCGTCGCCTTCACCGTACGCGGCGCGCCCGGCGCGATATTGTTGTCGGCGTTGGCCGTCGGGAAATAGTGCGCGCCGAAGAGATTCTCGAAATTGACCTGCGCCTCCACACCGCCCGGCAGCTGGTAATAAAGCGCCGCGTCGACCCGCGCATAGCCCGGCAGCCTCACTGCATTGCTAATCGTCGCATAGGATTTCGACCGCGCGATCACGCCGATCCCGGCGCCGATCGTCTTGTTGAAATCGTAGCGGTTCCACAGCGAGAAGCTGTGCCGCGGCACCAGCGGGACCTCGCGGCCGGCTGGAGCCGCGGTCGTCGTCTTGGTGATCTCAGCCTTCTGCAGCGCATAACCGCCCGAGATCAGCCAGCGGCTCGTGATGCTGCGCTCGATGCCGAGCTCGATGCCGCGACTGCGCTGCGCTCCCGTAAGTATTGTGTTGGCCGGGTTCGTCGGGTCGGTCGCGCGCGTGTTGGTGCGGTCGAGCCGGTAGACGGCGGCGGTCGCCAGCAGGCCCCCCGGCAGCTGCAGCTTCGCGCCGACCTCATAATTGTCGAACCGCTCGGGCTTCAGCCCTTCGGTGATCGAGGTGAGTGCGCTGAACTGGTCGCCCGATTGC